>JAHIQC010000085.1 GCA_018902765.1 Actinomycetota bacterium
GAGACCGGGCGTGAAGTCGATGGCGACGTCATCATGGCGATCTGTGCGGAGCACATGGCCGAGCGCGGCGAGCTTCGCAACAACACGGTTGTCGGCACGGTCATGAGCAACATGGGATTTGAAGTGGCGATGCGCGATCGCGGCATCAACCTGGTCAAGACCAAGGTGGGCGACCGCTACGTGCTTGAGCAGATGCAGGCCATGGACGCCGCTTTGGGTGGAGAGCAGTCCGGACACATCATCTTCATGGACCACAACACCACCGGAGACGGCCTGGTCACCGTGCTTAAGCTCGCTGCGGTGATGAAGGAGCGCGATCTGCCACTCTCCGAACTTCGGCAGGTCATGCGCCGCTACCCTCAGATCATGGTGAACGTGCCCGTGGTAGACAAGGCGTTGCTTGTGACCAGCGCAGCCATCGCCGAGGCGATCGCACATGCCGAGGCCGAGCTGGGAGACACCGGACGCGTGCTTGTACGCGCGTCGGGCACCGAGCCGCTGGTGCGGGTCATGGCCGAGGCTTCGGATGAGGAACAGGCGCGAGCAGTAGTGGATCATCTCGTCACTGTCGTCAGGTCCGAACTGGGCTGACGGGCGCGCTTCATTGTGTCGTCTCCTTCAATTGCTCTCATTCAAGCTCGCTGTCGCAGCGCGACACTAGGATGAGCCGTAACCCCACTGTCACCTGGCCCCTCTCCTCGGCTGGTATACTGCGCAAGAGCGCAGGCGACACGATCGGGGGTGGGCCAGGGACGAGACTCGAGCATCACAAAGCGCCAGGACTGTTTCGTGCTTTCGCACGTTCAGTTGACGAGGAGAGAGCTTATCGAAGTATTCGGCGGATGGCTCTCCGGCTTTTCCGGGGTCGTGACATCATCGACAAAGCCTGCGGGTGACCGCAGAACAAAGCGGTGGTGTGCCGGTATCTCACTTTGCAGGGGCCCTTTTAGCCCCGATCCCCAGCATGTGTTCTCGGGGGGACAGTGATCGACATCTCAACAGACGCGCGGGCATGTTCGCACGCGCTGCAGTGACTGAAGGGACACCTCCATGTGTGGAATCGTTGGATATGTGGGGCCACGTCAGGCGAGTGACGTGTTGTTGGGTGGTCTGGCGCGGCTCGAGTATCGCGGCTATGACTCGGCCGGCGTAGCGGTCGTAAGCAACGGGGAACTCGATGTGACGCGGCGAGTCGGCAAGCTGGCGGCGCTCTCTGCTGCCGTCGCGGAGACTCCGGTTCTCGGGAGCACCGGCATCGGGCATACCCGTTGGGCGACCCACGGACGTCCGACCGAGGCCAATGCTCATCCGCATGTCGACTGCACCGGGCGCATAGCTGTCGTGCACAACGGCATCATCGAGAACTACATGCAGCTCCGCGAGGAGCTTGCTCAAAACGGCCACGTCCTGCGAAGCGAGACCGATACCGAAACTGTTGCGCATCTGGTCGAGTCCTACTACCAAGGCGATTTGGCCACTGCGGTCCGAAAGACCATCAAGCGGCTGGACGGCGCCTATGCGCTTTCTGTGGTTCACTTGGACGAACCGAACCTGATAGTGGCGGCGCGCAAGGAATCCCCGCTCATCATCGGCATCGGAGATGGAGAGAACATCGTCGCGAGCGACATCCCCGCCGTGCTCGAGTACACCCGCGAGGTGCTCGCGCTGTCCGATGGTCAGGTCGCCACGGTGACCGCCTCGGGCGTGAGCGTCACGGACATGGAGGGCAACCCGGTCACACCCGAGATGCTCCATATCGACTGGGATCTCGCGGCTGCTGAGAAGGGCGGCTTTGAGGACTTCATGCTCAAGGAGATCCACGAGCAGCCCAAGGCCATCCGCGAGACGCTTCTTGGTCGCATGGACGCAAAGGGGCAGATTCAGCTCTCTGAGCTGCAGATGACTCCGGAGCAGGTCGCTTCGATCGATCGCGTGTTCATTCTTGCCTGCGGCACGAGCTTTCATGCGGGGCTGGTCGCCAAGACGCTCATCGAGACCTGGGCCCGCATTCCGGTTGAGGTTCAGACCTCGAGCGAGTTCCGTTACAGCGATCCTATCGTTGATGATGAGACGCTCGTCGTTGCGATAACACAATCGGGCGAGACGGCCGACACCTTGGCCGGTGTTCGCGAGGCGCGCCTGCGTGGCGCAAAGGTCATAGCGATCACGAACGTTGTGGGTTCTCGAGTCACTCGCGAGTCCGACGGCGTCATCTATACACATGCCGGCCCTGAGATCGGGGTCGCTGCCACCAAAACGTTCACGGCGCAGATCGCAGCCCTCAACGTGCTTGCGCTCAAGCTTGCGCAGGCTAAGGGTGTCATGGGGACTGAGCGTGTCACCGCGCTGTTCGAGGAGCTCTCCCGCATCCCCGAGACCGTCGAGGCTATTCTGGCCGACCTGAGTGCCATCGACGAGTGCGCTGCGGAGTATACCGATGTGTGCTCGAGCCTGTTCCTCGGCAGAGGAATCGGCGTGCCGATAGCCATGGAGGGCGCGCTGAAGCTCAAGGAGATCAGCTACATACACGCCGAGGCGTACCCTGCCGGCGAGATGAAGCACGGCCCCATCGCGCTTATCACCCCTCAGGTCCCCGTCGTCGTCGTTGCCACTCAGGGTCACACCTATGAGAAGGTCGTGAGCAACATCCAGGAGGTCCGCGCACGCGGGGCCGAGGTCATCGTTGTGGCGACTCATGGCGATGACGAGATCGGGCGACATGCGGAGCACGTGCTGTATGTGCCGGCAACAGCCGAGCTTCTCTCGGCCATTCCGGCGACCATTCCGCTGCAGGTGCTGTCGTATCGAATCGCCAAACTCCGTGGCTGCAACGTCGATCAGCCGCGCAACTTGGCCAAGTCCGTGACGGTGGAGTAGACGTGGCAGAAGAGTTGGAATCCAACGAAGGGCCAGTGACAGGCGTCGGCATTCGGGGTCTTGGTGTTGATATCGTCGAGATCGATCGGATGAAGGCGGCGCTGGAACGTCGGCCTCAGATGCGCGAGCGCCTGTTCTCCGAGGCGGAGCGCGCGTACTGCGACAAGCGCAAGAAGCCAGAAATCCACTACGCGATGCGATTTGCTGCCAAGGAGGCGGTGCTCAAAGCGCTCGGTACGGGCTTTTCCGGCATGCGCTTTCGCGACGTGGAAGTGATGCGCGATGAGAGCGGGCGACCCGTCCCTATTTTGCATGGACGTGCTGCCGAGGTCGCTGCGTTGCGAGGCGTGGTCGAGATGCATCTCTCGCTGTCCTTCACCCACACGACAGCGGTCGCATCGGCTGTTGCAATCACCCAAGCCCACCGGCCAAAACCCAAGCGGATACCTCACGATCCCATGGCTGCGCTCGCCGCCGATTTCAAAGACGCGCGCGCAATGCTCGATGA
>JAHIQC010000005.1 GCA_018902765.1 Actinomycetota bacterium
AGACCTACGTATGCAAAGAGCCGCAGAGAAGGCTGTTGCCGACGCGCTGGATCAGCCGGACGACCCGTCCGCGGCCCTCGTGGCCATCAACCCGGTGACAGGCGAGATCCTAGCGATGGTCGGTGGCCGTGACTTTGAGACACAGCAGTTCAACGTCGCGGTCCAAGGAAAGCGTCAACCGGGCTCGGCCTTCAAGCCGTTCGTACTCACGAGCGCCCTGGATCAGGGCGTGCTCCCCGAACAGACCTTCCCCGCAGGACCGACCAGCTTCGCCCTGAAGAATGGACAGACCTGGACGGTGACCGGCGCCAGCGGTGGCAACACCGGGCAGATACGCCTGCGGGAAGCCACCGAGAAATCGGTGAACTCCGTCTTCGCCAAACTCATTTTGGACACGGACCCGAAAATGACCGTCAAGATGGCCGAGAAGCTCGGTATCCACATGGGCGTGGAGCCGGTGCCGGCGATCGCCTTGGGCGGTTTGGAGCACGGAGTCTCACCACTGGAAATGGCTTCGGCATACGGCACTTTGGCGGCCGGCGGCAAACACACGGTCCCCTACGGGATCGGCGAGGTTCTGGATGCCAAGGGCGACTCCGTGTTCAGCGCAGAGACATCCGCGACTCAGGCCATAGACCCCGCGCTCGCCTACCTGACCACCGACATCCTGCGAGGCGTCATCAGCAAGGGCACAGGGACCGCCGCCAAGATCGGGCGCCCCGCTGCGGGCAAGACGGGCACGACCCAGGAGTACCGCGATGCGTGGTTCGTCGGCTATACACCTCAGTTGGTATGCGCCGTGTGGGTCGGCTATCCGGACACACAGCGTGAGATGAAGAGCGTCCACGGACGAAAGGTCACTGGGGGTTCATTTCCCGCGGAAATCTGGGCTCAGTTCATGAAGAGCGCGCTCGCGTCTGCGCCGGAACTCGAGTTCATCCGGCCAAGCAAGGGTATTACGACGATTAAGGTGTGTGCCGACTCAGGCGGTGCCGCCACCGACTTCTGCCCGACCACGTTTTCAGGGCAGTTCTTGACCAAAGAAACCCCCGAGTCGTGCAGCCTTCATGCGTTGCCTACCAAGATCACGATCCCTAATGTCGTGGGCATGACCAAGGATGCTGCGCTCGCGGCACTCAAGAAGCTGATGCTGTTGTTCAAGGTCATCGAAGAAGATGTTCCGGGCGTGGCGGCAGGCCTCGTAGCCAAACAGAGTCCCGACGCCGCCAGCGAAGGCACCACTCAGACGGTTGTCACCATCACCGTGAGCAATGGTGGCGCGGGCAACACCCCGCCCCGAGCAGAGTTCACCATGAGTCCGACCCAGGCCAGTGTCGGGCAGTCAGTCGACTTCGACGCAACCGCGAGTAGCGATGACGGCAAGATCGTCATGTACTACTGGGAGTTCGGCGACTCCTCTGAGGGCAAGGGCAAGAAGACTTCTCACGCATTCACCTTGCCGGGGACCTATGACGTGACTCTGTGGGTGACAGACGACAAGGATCAAACCTCGTCGATCAGCCGGGCAGTCACAGTTCACTAGCAACGATGCCGCACACCACATGGCGGCGCCACGACGACTTGGATGACGTCGGGCGCCGCGTGAGCGTGCTGGATCCTAGCGGATTCCTCGGTAGAAATGTCCTGTGGTCACTGACGATGCGAGCTTTGCGTCTTCGGCGGGCTTGCCCGCGACAGCGGCCACTACACCCTCACGGACAAGTCTCGTGATGTGCTGGGCCTCTTGCTGGTGCTCGACCGTGAAGTCGAGACGCACGGCGGCCGCACCGGCAGCGACGATCTCGGGAAGCGAACGCGTCAGGTCGAGCGGCACGGAGTTGAATATGTGGCTGCGACCTGTGGGGTCGGTACTGACGGGGAACGCGTAGCCCTTGGCGTCGCGCAGCGCGTGCCAGCTCAGGCGACGCGGGCAGGTACCGCACACCTGTCGGCACTCACCCAAGGACATCAGAGCGCAATGCTCGGTGACCATGACCTCTTGGCGCCCATAGATGGCTATCCCGACAGCCGCCACAGAGTGCTCGGTGATTGCGCTGATCTGGTGTCCCGAGAGCTCCGGGGACAGCCACACGAACTCGCTTCCGAGCTCCGTGAGGCTCTCTATGGTCCACTGGTTGACGGCGTTCAAGCCCCAGTGAGACTCGCACTGTCGCTTACCAGCGGCCGAGGACGGCAGCAGCCCGAGATTGCCGCATACGACGCGATCGAATCCGTCAACGATCTTGAGCAGGTCATCGACCTCGTGGTCGTGTGCGATCCTGGGAAGCTCGGGGACGATCCCTTCGGGAAGGTCGGGTTCGGACGCGATGGCCCACGCGGGCATGATCGCTCGCTGCGCTCCTGCTCGCAAACACGCGCGCGCCACAGCGATGTCGTCGGTCCTGATCACTATCTCAGGCACCTCGGCGCGAGGGACCTTGCGACGGGTTGCAGCCGGCAAGACGGGTTCGAGCATCTTTCGCTCTCGCCACGGGGATAGCAGTGACTCCTCAAGGGACTCGATCGCCTCGCGCCTGACCCTGTGCAGCAGTGAGAAGCCCACACCAGCTCCCGGCGAGAGAGTGACGTCCCACGAGTTGGCCGAGAAAGCCGTGCCGCCGAGGCGCCCGACGTGCTCGACGACATCCTCGGTGGAGACTGGTTTGGTCCTCGCGGCCTCAATGACGGGCCCGTCCGAAGCGCCCAGGTGACCGTCAAGACGCACTTCCACGCGCAGGGGCTCGCCAACCACCACGTTCACGGCGATATCCAGTGGTCGTGCCGCCCCGCCGGCAGACTCTGCAAACGTACGGCGAGCGGCCTCGTCGAGGCGCGCGTTGACTACCCGAAAGACCCGATCACCCTGCGAGATGGCTCGCTCGGGACGAATGGAAACCTTCTCCCGACCCGGACCTGTCGTGACCACCTGTCCATTGAAGCGGATCTTGCCGACCTTCTGCGCGAAGCGACCACGCGCTGTCCAAAACTCGATCGTGTCTTGCGAGTCGAGCGCGGAATCCAACGAGATGACGGCGTCTTCGCCTTCGAGGCGAGCTACGCGTCCGATCGAGACACCCCGGTTGTTGGGACGCGTATGGCTCATCATCTCTCGAGAACGATCCTCGGCAAGGTATGCCTGGGTGAAACCGCGAGAAAACGCCTCGGAAAGGATCTCCCGCTCTGCGCTTGTCACCTCGAAGCCTGTCGGATCGGCGATGGCGCGATCCAGGGCGCTGCGATAGACGCCCGTCACGAGCGCAACGTACTCAGGACCCTTTGCGCGACCCTCGATCTTGAGCGCGGCCACTCCGCTTGCGATAAGTGCAGGTAGTGCGTCGATCCCGCACAGGTCCTTGGGGCTTAGGAGATACGGACCCGGTGCGGGTCGCGACTTGCTCTTCTCGTCGACCATCTCGTAGGCCAGCCGGCAGGGTTGTGCACACTGGCCGCGGTTTGCCGAACGGCCGCCGATCATAGAGGACATGAAGCACTGGCCGCTGTAGCTGATGCACAGCGCGCCGTGAACGAAGGACTCGACCTCGACGCCGGTGGACGCGGCGATGTGGGTAATCTGCGCCAAAGAAGTCTCCCTGGCGAGCGTGACTCGGTCGACACCCAGATCGGCCAGCAAGTTCACTGTGGGGACGTTGTGGGCGTTGATCTGGGTGGATGCATGTATGCGAACATCGGGAAGTTCTTCCTTGAGCACCCTGAGAAAGCCCAGGTCCTGTACGATAACGGCGTCCACGCCTGCGGCCCACGCCTCGTCGACCATGCTGAGAGCGTCGGTCATCTCGTCTTGCAGGACGACCACGTTGGCGGTCAGGTAGACTTTGGAGCCCCGAAGGTGAGCGTAGCGCGTAGCCTCCGGCAGACTCGCCAAGGTGAAGTTCTCAGCGGACTGGCGGGCGTTCAGGCGATCAACGCCGAGGTACACGGCATCAGCACCGTTGTTGACGGCAGCTCTCAACGCCTCAGGCCCGCCGGCGGGTGCGAGTAGTTCAGGTACAAGAGGATTCACGTGCGTCATAGAGGTATGTCCATTCGGTAACGACGGTTCGCGTGCGTCTGGCACGCGTTTCGTGCCATGCGGCACAATAGACAAACTGGAGGTGAGGTCAAGGCATGTCAAGTCGACGCACACGCACGCGCAAACATCGCGGCCACCGCGGAATCACATTCGCACGCATCGCTGTGCTGGCACTCGTGCTGACGATCGCACTCGTATTAGTGGGAAGCGCTTCGGCTTATGCCGTCTTCCAGTCATGGCTGAAGGACCTCCCCGATTACAAATCGCCCGAGGCGTTCCAGGTCGCACAGGCCACGAAGATATATTCTGCCGACGGCGTGCTTCTGGCCCGGCTCTACCTTGAGAACCGCACCGTCGTACCGATATCTGAGATCTCAACTGATCTGGCCAACGCGCTTGTGTCCATCGAGGATGAGCGATTCTACCAGCATCCGGGGATCGACCCCGAGGGCTTGCTGCGCGCGGCTTTCGTCGACATCCTGGCAGGCCGCGCCGAGGAAGGCGCCTCGACCATCACGCAGCAGTACGTGGACAACACCTTGCTTCGAGACGAGCGCCTGGACCGCACGCTGCGCTACAAAGCCCGCGAAATGTATCTGGCAGTTCAACTAGAGAAGCAACGTACCAAGACCGAGATTCTCGAGCTGTACCTGAACACCGTCTACTTCGGCGAAGGCGCCTACGGTGCTGAAGCCGCGGCCAAGACCTACTTCGCCAAACATGCAAAGGAACTGACACTCCCTGAGTCCGCATTGATAGCGGGCCTGGCGCAGGCGCCCAGTCGACTTGATCCCTACGACAATCCCGATGGCGCGATGTCGCGCCGCGATGAAGTACTGAAGCGCATGTTGCGTAATGGCCACATCACCCAAGAAGAACACGAAGTAGCTCTTGCCACGACTCTGCAGCTGAAACGTGCTGTCGAGCCGGAGGGCGGCATCTACCGCGCAGCGTACTACGTCGCACACGTCAAGAAACTGCTGCAACAGGAGTTCGATCAGGCCCTCGTATTCCAGGGTGGTCTGAGCGTCTACACGACGCTGGACACCAAGCGCCAACAGATGGCCGAAGACGCCGTGTTCGGATCCTTGGGTCGCGCCGGTGATCCCGACTGCGCGCTCGTATCGATCGACCCGAAGACCGGCTATGTGGTCGCGATGGTCGGTGGACGCGACTTTGCCACGAACAAGTTCAACCTGGCGACGCAGGGACGCAGGCAACCGGGATCGTCCTTCAAGACCTTCGTGCTGGTGGCGGCGCTTGAGGATGGCATGCCACCCAACCGCTACGTGGACTCCTCATCGCCCGCACATATCCCGGCGAAGCCAGTTTGGACGGTCTCCAACTCGGAAGGCCGTGGCAGGGGCATGATCACGATGGACTCGGCTACGCGAAGCTCGGTCAACACCGTGTTCGCACGCCTGATCTGGGAGCTCAACGACAAGGCTGAGTCTGGTGCCGCGAAGGTGTCGAAGGTTGCTAAGCGCATGGGGATCACCTCGGATATCCCGGCCTACCCATCGATCGCCCTGGGCAGCCAGAACGTGACGCCGTTGGAGATGGCGTCGGCCTACGGCACTTTGGCCACCAACGGCAGGCATGTCGGTCCGGTCACCATCACCAAGGTCGTCAACCCGTCTGGCAAGACCGTCTATGAGAACAAGGCGAAGCCTGAGCAGGTCTTGGAGCCTTCGATCGCCTATGCGGCCACACAGATTCTCGAGGGCGTGATCTCCGGAGGGACTGCGTCCCGCGCCAGGATCGGTCGGCCGGCCGCTGGCAAGACCGGCACCTCGCAGAACTACCGAGACGCGTGGTTCGTGGGCTACACGCCCGACCTGGTCACGTCGGTCTGGGTCGGCTATTACAAGACCGAGACCTCGATGCTCAACGTGCATGGCGGACGCGGGTTCGGCGGAACCTTGGCGGCTCCGATCTGGGCAAAGTACATGAAGAACGCGTTAGCCAATGTGGCCAAGAACGACTTCCTCAAGCAAGCCAAACCGAAGTACAAATGGAAGTCCGAGTGGGACTCGCGCATCCAAGTGCCAAAGCTCACTGGCCTGTCTCGCGGGGCCGTCGCCGAAGCCACGGCCGAATCCGGTTTCGCAATCATCTACACCGAGGAGTACAACGCGACCGTGCCGCGGGGTTTTGCGGTAAGCCAGAACCCCGCCAGCGGCTCGAGGCTCAAGTCCGGCGGCACGATGACGGTTGTCATCTCCAAGGGACCGCAGCCAGCGACTCCTGTGCCCCCTCCGGTCACGCCTCCACCACCGTCTGATCCCGGTACGGGGACAACACCCTGACCTATGGCAGTTATCAAGAAGGCCCCCGCACTCCGAAGTGTGGGGGCCTTCTGTCATCCAATGCATGATCAGCGCTTGAATCGAACCATTCCCGAGGTGCAGACGATATGGATATCGCCCGCCTTCTCAATCTCGTCGAGGATGAGGTTCATGCCCAACACGTCGCTGGAAATGTGCCCTGCGATGACGAGATTGAGCTTGAGCTCCTCGGCATGCTTTCGATGATCCTCGGAGTAGTGCATGCCCACGAGCGTGCCCACACCCGCGGCCGATAGCCGATCCAGCGCGTCCTTGGGCCCTTCTGTGCCGCCTGTCATGTCGACCACCATGCGATCCGCGCGTGCGCTGCCTGAACCGGAGATGATCGAGGGTCCGTAGCCCTTGCGCGCACCGTCGGCGTACTCGGGGATCTCGCGCAGCGACTTGACGATGTCATCGAGAGTGCGCGGCGCGCGCTCGTCGAGCCAGGCTTGCACGAACGCGTTGACGCAGTTGTCGGCAGGTGTGTGGCACGACATCGAGGCAAAGCCCAGTAGTCGCGCAGCATCGATTGCTCGGTAGTGGTTCACAGGCGAGATGCTCCGACGGACCTCGCCCGCTCTCGGGGCGATGAGTTGGTCGCCGACCGCGATCGATACACCCTGCTTGGCCCACAGATCGGCCTGCATATACATGACTTCGTGCAGGTTCGCATAGCCCGGGCCTTCGGGGTGATGCGCGAATATGAGGTCGATGGGCTCGCCTCGCTCCCGTAGACGATCCGCCAGCACAACCTCGGGCGTTTCCATATCGATTCCGACGAGCATGCCTCGGATCTGAAGGTCGGGCTCGCCTAAGCAGATCCGCGTGTCAGCGAAGGGGTTCGTGAGCTTTTCGGCGTCGAAGAACTCCTTCTCAGAATCCTCGAGCTTGTCAAAACCCCGCTTCGCCTCGCCCAAGACATGATCGATCTCCTCGCGACCGCGAGCGTCGACCGAGATGCCCTTCTCAACAGCCACGCGGTAGATCTCCCCAAGAGTGATACTCATCGGCATTTCCCTTCTTCTTGATGTCTGGGGCCGCGCAAGAGCGGTCCCGTGCGTCCCTTTGAAACCCACGGGCTATCGGTGAGATGGAAGCGCAAGGGAGCTTCCCATCCGACAGACAGCCCGACACGTCCAGTAGTGGTGATCGGCACGTCATCGAAGACTCTGACGTGCACGCTGATCCGACCGGCGCCCAGTGTACTACCGTTGTCCTTCAAGTCCAGTCCGAGCGCCGCTGCAAGTTTTCCGGGCCCGTTTGCCAGCTCGCGTTCGGGTCTGCCGTGGCGGCGTAGTGTCATCATCTCGAGGCCTATGAGTGGCTCGATCGCACGGATGAGGACGGCGCCCGCAGTACCGTCGGGCTCGGTCACCATGTTGAACATGTGATGGTTGCCGTAGGTGAAATAGACGTAGGCGCGACCGGGTTCCCCGAACATCACGGCGTTGCGCTTGGTCATCCCGCGCGTGGCAGCATGACTCCCTACATCGTCATGGCCTAGGTAGGCTTCAGTCTCAACGATCCGACCGCCTGTTGGGGTGCCGCCCTTCGTGCTGACCAGAAGGCATCCGATGAGCTCGCGCGCGACTTGGGTGGTATCCCGAGCGAAGAACGATGGACCAAGAACATCATCGCCTTCGACCAAAGACTCGTCGCCGCGGCCTTCTGCGATCGGGTCGTCGGGCCGAGATGAGGTGTTGGGCATTCGCGCTCCGCTAGTCCGGGTTCTGACTCGTATCGATGATACCCATACGAGTATGTAATGGCTCCTTGCCCTTGCGCCCGTACGGTGCCACGATGTGCCCGGAGGTAGCCATGCTCACACTCGCCATTCTCAGCGTCATCTTGTCTGCAGCGACAAGCTACGCCGTCGGTTACGCAATCATCGCGCCTCGAGACTCCTTCATGCGCTCGAAGACCGGGATCTGGCTGCTTGTAATACTGGCTCTCTCGTTCATCCCATTGCCGCCTCAGCTCATCGGTCTTGACTCCGCAGCTCCGTCCTTGAGCTCCATGGCTCCGGGGATGAATCTGTCGGTGACCTGGCCCGCAGCGCTGGGTAAGGGGCCCTACCTCACCATGTGGGCGGTCACGTCACTGCTCGCGCTTCTTGCCGGACTACGCATTTGGAACGCCGGTAAGCCCGGATGGCGCGCCTCATCGGCCACAGCCGCATACGACACGTCCAAGACCGGACGGGTGCGTGCGATGCTCGTGATGGCGGACACCCTCGACGACGCCCTCGATCTACTGAAGCGAATGGAGATCGACGCCAAGTCCGCAGAGCAATTGGCCGAGGAACTGCATAGAGCCGGTGAGCGATTCGGCCATAGCCTTCCTGAATCTGCTGGCGACGTCTACCGCATGGTGGCGGCGATCGTTCCTCCGGCAACCGCAAGCGTGGTCACCCGACTGCTTCTTGAAGGCGCTGGCCGCCGGGCATTGTCCACGCGCTAATCCCGAAGCGACTCGACCCAAGCGCTATCCGCATCCAACGTACTCGCTGCCCTGTCGAGCTGCACCATGACGGCATCGGCGCCGGTTCCGCCTTCGCTCACTCTCTTGGCCACCACATTCTGAATGTCAACGGCGCCTAGTGCATCTGGCCCAAATGCGGCATCGACTTGCCCGAACTCCTCGGCGGAGAGTTCTTGGAGCGTGCGGTTCGTCTTCTCGCACTCCAGTACCAGTCTGCCAACCACCTCATGAGCGTCGCGGAAGGGCATGCCCGTTCCGACCAGATAGTCGGCCAGGTCGGTCGCGGCCATGAAGCCTCCACGGGCCCCAGCGAGCATACGGCCTGTGTTCACGCGCATCGAGGAGAGCATTCCATCACACACCACGAGCGCGTCGAGGGTCGTGTCGATCGCGTCGAAGACGCCCTCTTTGTCTTCCTGCATGTCCTTGTTGTACGCGAGAGGAAGGCCCTTGAGCACCGTGAGCAGGCCGACCAAGTCACCAACGACTCGTCCGGTCTTGCCACGTGTGAGCTCTGCGAAGTCGGGGTTCTTCTTCTGCGGCATGATGCTCGAACCGGTGGAGTATGTGTCGTCCATGGTGATGAAGCCGAACTCCTCGGTGGACCACAAGATCAGCTCCTCGCACAGGCGAGACAGGTGAACCATGGTGACCGTGCAGGCATAGCCCAAATCCAGAAGGAAGTCCCTGTCGCTCACGCTGTCCATCGAGTTCGCACTCACTTCGGAAAAGCCGAGGCGATCGGCGACGTACTGCCGATCGATGGGAAAGGTCGTCCCCGCCAGCGCCGCACTTCCCAGTGGCATGCTGTCTGCGGCCTCATAGGCGTGGCGCATGCGGGTTGTGTCGCGCGACAGCATCCAGTAGTAGGCCAAGAGATGATGGCTGAACAGTACGGGCTGCGCCTTTTGCATATGGGTGTACCCGGGCATCACGTGACCGAGGTGCTGCCTGGCCAAGTCGATGATGGTCGTACGCATAGCTAGAGTGGCGCGCGCCAGCGCTGCCGCCTGAGTCTTGGCGTACAGGCGTGCATCGAGTGCGACTTGGTCGTTGCGGCTTCGAGCAGTATGTAGGCGCCCACCGGCCTGGCCGATGCGCTCGGTCAACGTGCGCTCGATCGCCATATGGATGTCCTCATCGGCAATCCTGAACTCGAACTCCCCGTCGCGAATCTCGCGAAATATCTCCGAGAGTCCCGCCTCGATGGCATCGGCATCCGTAGCAGTGATAACTCCCTGCTTCGCGAGCATTCGTGCGTGCGCGATGGAGCCCTTGATGTCCTCGGCCCACATACGCTTGTCAACGGGCAGGGAGGCGCCGTATGCGTCCAGAAACTCGCTCGGCGACGCCTCGAAGCGTCCACCCCATGGCTTCTTGGCCTCGGCCATATGCCTATACCTCTCCGTCCTTGCCGACCTTGCGGCGCTGGCGCGCCCAAACCTTCGTGGGCAGCCCATGCAGGTCGATGAATCCCTTGGCTGCCTTGTGGTCGAAGTTGTCGGCCTCGTCGTAGGTGGCCAGGTTGTAGTCGTAAAGCGAGTAAGGGCTGCGACGACCGACCGGGACGCACGATCCCTTGTAGAACCTCAGCCGCACGTCACCCGTGACGAGCTGCTGGGTTGTCTCGATGAACCCGTCAAGCGCCTCTTTGAGCGGCGAGAACCACATGCCGTTGTAGACGAGCTCAGACCATTTCTGCTCGATCTGGAGCTTGTAATGAAGCACATCGCGCTCGAGGCACAGATCCTCGAGAGCCTTGTGGGCCGTGATGAGCGTGAGCGCCCCGGGGACCTCGTAAATCTCGCGGCTCTTCACGCCGATGAGCCGGTTCTCGATCATGTCGATGCGACCGAAACCGTGCTTGCCGGCGATCTCGTTCATGCTGTTGATGACCTCGTGGAAGCTCGCGTGCTCGCCATCAAGCGCGACCGGCACACCCTGCTCGAAGCTGATCTCCACATACTGAGGCTCATCGCAGGTGTTGCCGCGCGAGTCGGCAGTGAGCGTGTAGATGTCCGAAGGTGGCTCGACCCACGGATCCTCGAGTACGCCGCACTCGATGGCGCGTCCCCAGAGGTTATCGTCGATCGAGTACGGGCTGGCTTTGGTGGTCGGCACGGGGATGTCGCGCTCCATGGCGTAGAGCATCTCTTGCTCGCGGGTCTTGAGCTCCCACTCGCGCACCGGCGCGACGATCTGCAAGTCCGGATCGAGACACGCGATGCCGACCTCGAAACGCACCTGATCGTTACCTTTGCCGGTGCATCCGTGCCCGATGTACTTGGCCTGGTGCTTGTGCGCCTCTTCCACCAGATGCTTCACGATGATGGGCCGCGACATGGCACTGACCAGCGGATACTTGTTCTCATACAGCGCGTTGGCCTTGAGTGCCTTGGAGATGTACTCCTCGACATACTCTTCACGCACGTCTTTCACGATGGACTCGATCGCACCGATGCTGAGCGCCTTGGTGCGCACGAACTCCAGGTCCTGGCGCTCCTGGCCCACGTCGATCGCAAGCGCGATGACGTCCATGTCGTAGTTCTCCTGGATCCACTTGATGGCGACCGAGGTGTCCAAGCCACCCGAATACGCCAGTACGCACTTCTCCCGAGCCATGTTGTGTGTCCCTTTCCGTTTCTTCGATCGAGCCGAGCTATCTGGCTTACCGGCCCCGGAACTTCGCTATCTGATCTTGCAGGTGCTGTGCGCTTTCTTCGTCAGCGGTGATCACGAGCACGGTGTCGTCTCCCGCGATGCTGCCAAGGATGCCTGCGTAGTCGGCTGCATCGAGCGCGGCCGCGACGCCGGGCGCTGTCCCCGGTGACGCTTTGACCAGCAGCATGTTGTTCGTGTGCACCACGCTTACAACGAGTTCACTGATCATGCGCTGAAGATGGAGGTCTTCGGCCAGAACGTAGACTCCCTCGGGAAGCTTCTTAAGGCCCATCTCTGTGATGTCCCGGCTCACCGTGGCCTGAGTGCAGACATACCCCTCAGCTTCGAGGCGCTCGACCAAATCGCGCTGCGTGCGGATGCGCCCTTGTCGAACGATTCTGCGGATCTCGTCTTGGCGTGCGTGCCGTTTTCTCACGTTCGTCTCACCACTTTGCCCGTATGCCACCCGACAACTCCGTTCTAGCCAAGGATCAACGACAGCAACGCCTTTTGGGCGTGCAGGCGGTTCTCTGCTTCGTCGTAGATAATCGAACAAGGTGCATCCATCACGGCATCCGTGACTTCCTCGCCGCGGTGCGCAGGCAGGCAGTGCATGAACACGGCGTCCGGTGCAGCGGCGGCCATAAGACTCTCATCGACGGTGTAATCCGCAAACGCCTGCGTGCGCTCCTCGTGCTCGTCCTCTTGGCCCATGGAGGCCCATGTGTCGGTGCACACGACATTGGCGTCGGCAACCGCCTGCTTAGGATCGCTCGCGATGGTCAATCGGGCTCCGGTCTCCTCGGCGATTCCCTGAGCCTGAGCCATCACGCCCTCGGCGGGCTCGAAGCCTGCCGGCGAGGCGATGGTCACGTTCATGCCCGAGAGGGCTCCAGCAAGAAGATACGTGCTGGCCATGTTGTTGCCATCGCCCACATAGGTGAAGTTGAGTCCCGCCAGCCGACCGAAGCGCTCTTTGATCGTGAGGAGATCCGCGAGTCCCTGACAGGGGTGATGCTCATCGGTGAGCATGTTCACGACGGGGACCGAAGAGTAGTGCGCAATCTCCTCGACCATCGACTGTGCGAAGGTGCGTATGCATATACAGTCCACATAGCGCTCCAGCACTTTGACGGAGTCCTTGATGGTTTCGCCGCGGGAGAAGACCGTGTCGGTTCCGCCCAAGACGACGGGATGCGCGCCGAGCCGGTTCACGCCGACCTCGAAGCTCACGCGTGTGCGCAGGGACGGCTTCATGAATATGAGTGCCACGGCTTTGCCCTCGAGCGGGCGGGTGCGGTGTCCTTGGGACCATTCCAGCTTCTGCGCGACTGCGAGATCAAGCAGGTGGGTCAGCTCTTTGGGCGTCAGATCGCCAAGTGTCAGCAGGTCTCGGCCTTTGAGTGGATTATCCATTACGAGGGCTCCTTCACGAGAATCGTATGCAGATGCTCGCAAAGTGTATCAATCTCGAGGGTTGTGCACACGAGTGGAGGAAGAAACCGTATGGTATGCGTCCCGATGTTGTTCACGAGCACGCCAGCCCCAAGCAATTCGACTGCGACTTGGGCCGCGCGCGGCTCGACGAGGTCGATCGCCAGCATGAGCCCCGCACACCTGATATCGGATATCGCGCCGGTCTGTTGTGCGATTCTGCCGAGGCTTTCGGCGAAGTAGGCGCCAAGCTCAAGAGCCCGAGCGCCCAAATCGAGCTCGGCCATCGCCTTGAGTGTTGCGCGGGCCGCCGCACACACGACGGGGCCACCCGCAAACGTCGACCCGTGGTCCCCCGGAGCGAACGAGGCCGCTACTGCGTCGGAGGCAAGGATGGCCCCGATGGGAAGCCCGTTGGCCAGCGCCTTGGCAAGCGTCATGATGTCGGGCTTCACGCCCAGGCCTTGGTGGGCGAACGGATAGCCGGTGCGATACAAGCCGCACTGGACCTCGTCCATGATCAGCAACACTCCCCGCTCGTCGCACAGAGCGCGCACAGCCGCGAGATACTCCGGAGTGCAGGGATGCACGCCACCCTCTCCCTGAACCGGCTCAAGCATGACAGCGCAGACGTTCTCATCGACAGCAGCGTCGAGAGCCTCCATGTCATTGAGCGATACGTGAGCAAAGCCCGCCGGCAGTGGCTTGAACGCGTCTTGCTTGCTCGGCTGTCCGGTTGCGGCCAGCGCAGCCAGGGTCCTGCCGTGGAAGCTGTGCCACGCAGTCACGATAGTGCGAGCATGCGCCGCCTTGTGCTCGGTAGCCCATTTGCGCGCCAGCTTGATCGCACCTTCGGTGGCCTCGGTTCCGCTGTTGCAGAAGAAGGCCTTGGCCCCGCCTCCGAACAGCTTGACCAGATCGGCCGCCAGTTCAGAGCGATGCTCGACGTAGTACAGGTTGGTGACATGCGTGAGCTTGGCCATCTGCTCACAGGCGGCCTTAACGGGCGCCGGGTGGCTGTGACCCAAGTTGATGACTCCGATGCCCGAGACGAAGTCCAGATACTCGCGACCGTCATCGTCGTAGAGCCGCATCCCCTCGCCGGTCACGAACATTACAGGCTTGCGCGCGTAGGTGTGCATGTGGAACTGCTCGTCAAGTTCCTTGGCGTGCTGATAGATATCGCTCACTTAGAGCACCTCCTCGGAAAGCCAGGGTTCCTCGGCGGGGGTGATCATGGTGCCGACGCCGTCCGAGGTGTAGACCTCGAGCAGCAGCGCGTGCGGGACGGTGCCGTTAAGGATGTGTGCGCGCCTGACGCCGCCACGGACCGCGTGCACGCATGCGGCGACCTTGGGGACCATCCCACCTTCCAGTGCGTCGTTCATGATGAGCTCGTCGGCTTGCTCGAGTGACAGTGCGCTGATGAGCGAGGATTTGTCTGCGAAGTCCGCGTACAGGCCGTCAACGTCAGTCAGGAAGATGACCTTGTCGGCGCCTAGGGCCGCGGCGAGCTCTCCGGCCACCAGATCGGCGTTGATGTTGTATGAGCCGCCATCCTCGCCAGCCGCCACTGTGGCGATGACCGGGATGAAGCCGTCAGCCACGAGATTGTGTACCACCGTCGCGTCGATAGCGGTGACATCCCCCACCCGGCCGAGCTTGACTGAGCGCTGCTTGGCTGTGATGAGGTTCGCGTCGTCTCCGGCGATGCCGACAGCCAGGCGACCGTGGGAGTTGATGTCGGCGACGAGTTCCTTGTTCACCTTGCCGACGAGCACCATCTTCACGACTTCCATGGCCTCGTCTGTGGTGACCCTGAGGCCGTCGTGGAACTCGACCGGCAGGCCGAGGCGCTCCATATAGCCCGTGATCTCCGGGCCGCCGCCATGGACGATGACCGGGTTGATGCCCACAAGCTTCATGAGCACGATGTCGCTCGCCACGTGTTCGCGCAAAGCGGGGTCGGTCATGGCCGAACCGCCGTACTTGATGACGACCGTGCGACCGTAGGTCCGCTTGATCCACGGCAGTGCCTCGGTCAGTGTCTCGGCCTTACTGAGCAGGTCCATCACGTGGTCGTCCTTTCGAGGTGCGACGCGCGCGTCGCCTAAGGGGCTACCGGTCTGTTCGGGCGGCTGCGCCACCCTAGGTTCGGTACTCCCCGTTGATGCGCACGTACTCGTAGGACAGGTCGCATGTCCACACCGTGGATGCGCCGACTCCCAGATGCAGGTCGACGACAACCTCGATCTCGTCCGCCGCCAGCGCAGCTGCTGCCAGCTCCTCATCGAACGGGACCGCCATGCCTTCGCGACACGTCGTGATACCCGCGAACACGACCTCAAGCCGATCGGGGTCCACATGCGCGCCGGACTTTCCCACCGCCATCGCCACCCGACCCCAGTTCGCGTCCGCGCCGAAAATGGCCGTCTTGAACAGCGGTGAGTTGGCGATCGACATCGCCGCGTCCCGTGCATCCGCATCGCGCGCGGCACCCTGAACTGTGACGGTGATGAACTTGGTGGCACCTTCCCCGTCACGCACGATCATGCGGGCAAGCTCGCCACTCACAGCCGTGATGGCAGCGCCAATCTCGGCTACGAGCGGATCGCCAACGTCGATTGCCGCTCCACCCTCGGCACCGCTTGCCATGAGCAGCACCATGTCGTTGGTGGAGGTATCACCATCAACGGTGATCCTGTTGAAGGTCTCATCTGCCGAGGAGCGCAAAATCGCGTCGCATGCGGCAGGCGTGAGCGGGGCGTCCGTAGTAACGAATCCAAGCATCGTGGCCATGTTGGGCATGAT
>JAHIQC010000086.1 GCA_018902765.1 Actinomycetota bacterium
GAAGGGAAGCCCCTATCCCCTTCTCATATTCCAATATATAGGCCATCACCTGCACGAACGCAATATGGCGCGACGTGATTTCTAGAGGCCTTAACGCAGTGCCACGAGAATCGGCCATCGCGGCTCGCAACCCAAGGCTGTGCTAGCCTATTCGGGCTCCCGCAACCTCAGGAGACGCACACTACGATTCCTCGGCATCGCGCTGGTAGTCGCTTTGATTGCACCAGCCACCTCAACCACCGCACCGCGCACCACGGACGCCGCGACCCCGACGCCGCTGACGAGCTTCTCCACCTTCCCGAACCCGGATGATCTCCGCTAAGCCAGCAAAACGGATGGTGCCCCCAGGAGAATTCGAATCTCCGTCTCCGCCTTGAGAAGGCGGCATCCTTGGCCACTAGACGATGGGGGCATAGTACTCCTCGGCAAGAATCGGGCCGAGTGTGAGTTATTGCGAGGCCGCACTCACTCGTAGCGGGTGAGAACCGCCTCGGCGCAGCGCATCCCGTCCACGGCGGAAGTCATGATCCCGCCCGCGTAACCGGCGCCCTCCCCGCATGGGTAAACGCCTCGCAGGTTGGATTGCCACGCCTCGTCACGCAGCACGCGCACCGGCGACGACGAGCGCGTCTCGACACCCGTGAGCACCGCGTCGGCGGCCGCGAAGCCCCGCAATCGGCGATCGAACACCGGCACCGCTTCGCGCAGTGCGCCGACCGCGAACTCGGGCAGACAGCCCGACAGGTCGGTGTAGCGCACACCACGCGGATACGTCGGCTCGACCCCTCCCCCTGCCGAGGAACCCACTCCCTGCAGAAAGTCGCTGAGCAGCTGCGCGGGAGCGAGGTACGCTCGCCCGCCGAGCTCGAACGCGGCGCGCTCCCAGCGGCGCTGGAAGGCGACGCCCGCGAGTGGGTCGTCGCTGCCGAAATCGGCGGGCACCACGTTCACGAGAAACGCCGAGTTCGCGTTTGCGCCATCGCGAGCGAAACGGCTCATGCCGTTGGTGACGACGCCGCCTTGTTCGCTTGTGGCCGCCACGACCTCGCCGCCGGGGCACATGCAAAACGTGTAGGCCGAGCGTCCACTCGGCAGATGGCACGAGAGCTTGTAATCCGCCGCGCCCAGCGCCGGGTGCTCAGCCGCAGCTCCGTACTGTGCGCGGTCAACCATGCGCTGGTCGTGCTCGATGCGCACACCGATCGAGAACGGCTTTTGCGCGAGTGTCGCTTTGCGAGCCGCCAACATCTCGAAGGTGTCGCGAGCGCTGTGGCCGGTTGCCAGGATGAGCATCTCGGCCGCAAGATCCTCGCGGCCGTGTTCGCCCTCAATGACCACACCGCTCAGAGCGCCCTCGACGTCGAGGACCAGATCGGCGAGACGCGTGTTGAAGCGAACCTCGCCGCCGAGCGACTCGATCTCGAGCCTCAACTGCTTCACGGCTCCAGTGAGCTGATCGGTGCCGATGTGCGGTCGAGCCTGCCACAAGATCTCCTCGGCAGCTCCGGCTTTGACGAGTGATTCAAGGACGCTTCGGATGCGAGGATTGCGGGTGTTGGTGGTGAGCTTGCCGTCGGAGAACGTGCCGGCACCGCCCTCGCCGAACTGGATGTTGGAGTGCGGGTCGAGCACGCCGTCGCGGATGAACGCGCTTACCGCGCGGATGCGCTCATCGACCGCCGCGCCGCGCTCGAGAACGAGCGGTCGCGCGCCGGCCCGTGCCAGCGTGAGTGCCGCGAACAGCCCGGCCGGGCCCGTGCCCACGACGATGGGACGTGTTCGGGGAGCTGCCGAGAGGCGCGCGATTTCGGGGGGAGCCTCCGGCGCGAATATGCTGATGTCGTCGCTGGCTGCGCGGTTCACGACGGTGTCTTCGCTCTCGGGGCTCGCTGCGTCAAGCGTGACGCCCAGCGTGGCGACGAAGTGCACGTTGCTCTTGCGGCGGGCATCGACGGAGCGCTTGAGCAAGCGCACTGATGCGATCTGGGCCTCTTTGACTCCCAGGCGCTTGGCTGCGGCGCTGCGCATGAGGTGCTCGCCTGCGGGGGTGCCTGCGGACAGCGGGAGCTCGAGATTGCGTAGCTCGATCACTTCCGGCCGCCCGGGAGCGCATCGCGCGCTGCGGCTCGCTGTTCGGCGAAGCGCGCGGCACTCTGGCCAGCCACGATGCCCGACGCCCACGCCCAGTGCAGGTTGAAGCCGCCGCAACGACCGTCGATGTCGAGCACCTCTCCGGCGACGAACAGCCCGTCGGCGCGGCGCGAGCCCATGGTGCGCGGATCGATCTCGTCGACCGAAACGCCGCCGCGCGTGACCTGCGCCTGCTTGGCGTCGCCTGCGCCGATGACGGGGAGCTCGAACCCTTTGAGCAGCGTCGCTAGTCGCTCGCAGGATAGTTCGGCTGCCGGAGTCGCCGGGTCGATCCGCGCGGCGCGCAGCACCGCCTCGGCCACCCGGCTA
>JAHIQC010000087.1 GCA_018902765.1 Actinomycetota bacterium
ACAACAGGCCTCAACGTATGAGCGTGTACTGCTCGTGTGCGGCCGATATGAGGGCTTTGATGAACGCGTGATGAGTTTGGCCGATGATGTGCTGTCGATTGGTGATTACGTGCTCACCGGTGGTGAGTTGCCGGCGATGGTTTTCATGGATGCGGTAGTTCGTCTGCTCCCAGGAGTTCTTGGTCACGAAAACTCCACAACAGATGAGTCGTTCAGTGATGGTCTGCTGGAGTATCCTCAGTACACTCGTCCACCTGAGTTCGAAGGATTGGCTGTGCCCGAGGTACTGCTCAGCGGCAATCATGGCCGTATCGCGCAGTGGAGACGGGATCAGTCGGTCATTCGAACTGCGCAGGTAAGGTCCGATTTGCTCGAGAACGTAGATCTCACTGAGCGCGAGCACAAGATTGCCGATGATGCGATTAGCGGGAGCGAAGCTCCCTTTGGGAAGGGAACCAATGAGCGAGATTGAACCCAATAGCCCGTCACAGGGCACTCCTGTGTCCGGGTTGTCTGAATCAGCGCCAGTCGGCACTCCTCCGATTCGTACTGAGAAGGAAGCCGAGGGCGGCATGCTGCGCTGGATCCTCGAGACCGTGGTCATGGTCATCGTCGCTGTTCTGCTTGCTCAAGGCATCAAGGCCGTCATTGTCCAGCCCTTCGTGATCCCCACCGGTTCAATGGAGTCGACCATCATGATCGGGGACAGGGTCTTGGCCGAGAAGATCTCGTACCACTTCAGAGATCCCAAGCCCGGGGATGTGATCGTGTTTGATGACCCCACGGCCAGACACCCTCAGCTCATCAAGCGAATCATTGCTGTTGGCGGCCAGGAGATCGACATACGCGACGATCGCGTCTACATCGACGGCGAGGCCATCGACGAACCGTATGTTCACGGACTTCCCACTACTGTAGGAACGGAACGCATGCCGTTCACTGTGCCCGAGGGCTATGTGTGGGTTATGGGCGATAACCGACCCAATAGTGGGGATAGCCGCTTCATCGGAGCGCAGCCGGCAAGTGCGATCTTGGGTAGAGCATTCAGTATCTACTGGCCTGTTTCACGCATCGCGGGTCTGTAGTTTGCCTCGACGTTTCCCCTGGTCTATACTGTCTCCTCGCGCCACGAGGCGGCACGCCGGACTCGGGCCGGGTACGAGTAAACGCAGGAGCTAAGGAACTCAATGGATACCATCCGCGCAATCGAACAGCAGCAGATCCGCGATGATCTGCCCGCATTTCAGGTCGGCGACAACGTGAAGGTCCACTATCGCGTCGTCGAAGGTACGCGTGAGCGCGTCCAGGTCTTCCAGGGCGTCGTCATTCGCCGTCATGGTGCAAGCAACCGTGAGACCTTCACCGTCCGCAAGATCAGCTTTGGCGTAGGCGTGGAGCGTACGTTCCCCGTCCACTCGCCTAAGATCGCGGAAGTCGAGATCGTCGGCCGCGGCAAGGTTCGCCGCAGCAAGCTGTACTTCCTGAGAGACAAGATCGGCAAGCAGGCACGTCTCAAGGAGAAGAAGTACTAGATCGCATCACGAGAATTCTTGACGGCCCATCCGAGTTTACTCGGGTGGGCCGTTGCTATACTGCGCACAGATGCAGATGTCTCAAAGGAGCAACGTGGACCGGCCCGGGATAGCACAGATTCACGCGCAGCTCTCCTCGGCGGGGCTCGACGTCCTTCGCGAACTCATCCAAGTGTATGAGCATGACCCGAGAGCTGGCGTTCAAAACGCGCTGACCTCGGCCCGCAAGCGTCTGGAGCGTGCAGAAACCGAGAATCGACGCCTTGATGAACTGGCGCGTATCGAGGAGGCCATGTGCGAGCAGGGGATCGTTCTGGTCGCCGGGATCGACGAGGTGGGTCGGGGTGCTCTGGCCGGTCCCCTGACCACGGGTGCGGTTGTTCTGCCTTTGGGAACCAGGATCGTCGGGCTGGATGACTCCAAGCGGCTGACTCCACAGCGCCGCGAGGAGCTTGCGATCCAGATACGCGCAGTGGCTGTTACGTGGCATGTGGCTCACGTTGAGGCTGTGGAGTTGGATGCACTGGGTATGACGGCGGCCCTCAGGAAAGCCATGGATGCGTCCCTTGCGGGACTTATGCCGCAGGCCGTTCACGCACTGGTCGACGGGCGACCGATGGGATTGTCGGTGCCCGAGACGGCGGTTGTCGGGGGCGACGGTAAGGTCGCTGCGATCGCGGCGGCGTCCATCTTGGCGAAGGTCACGCGTGATGCGCTCATGCGGGAGCTCGATGAGCGCTTTCCCGGTTACGACTTCGCGATCAACAAGGGATAT
>JAHIQC010000088.1 GCA_018902765.1 Actinomycetota bacterium
CACATCGCGCAGCGCGTACATCTTCTTGTCCGCAGGAACGATGTCGGCAGACTGGGCGATGACGGCGACTCCAACATCGCACACCTGAGCCAAGAACTGCTCGGATGTGAGCGAGACGTGCATTCCGGGAATCGACTCGAGCTTGTCGAGTGTACCGCCCGTGTGGCCCAGGCCGCGGCCTGACATCTTCGCGACCGGCACGCCGCACGCGGCGACCAACGGCGCTAGAACCAGCGTTGTGGTGTCGGCGACGCCGCCCGTGGAGTGCTTGTCGACCTTCACGCCCGGTATCGAGGACAGATCGAGCACCTCTCCTGAGCGCACCATGGCGTCAGTGAGCCACACGGTCTCCTCGGCATCCAGACCGTTGAGGTATGCAGCCATGAGCCACGCCGACATCTGGTACTCGGGAATCTCACCTGCCGAGTAGCCCAAAACGATCCGGTCCATCTGCTCGACGGTGTGCTTGAGGCCATCGCGTTTGTGCTCGATGAGTTCTTCGAAGGTCAGCGCGTTCATCTGGGGCCTTTCGTGCCTAGCCGGCACGGACCTTTGACAGAAACGAGGTGCCCTCGCCGCAGCGGCCCGCCATTCCGTAGAAGTCCAGCACGGTCTCGCCGATGTCTGAGAAGGTCTCGCGGATGCCGAGTGAATCGCCTGATGGGACGCCCTTCATGTATGCGATGAGCGGGGTGTACTCCCGGCTGTGGTCAGTGGAGTCCGTTGTCGGATCGCACCCGTGATCGGCGGTGAGGATGAACAGATCGCCCGGGTTCATGGCGTCGAGCAGCTCCGGCATTCGGGCATCAACCTGCTCAAGCCCTGTTGCGTAGCCCTTGTAGTCGTTGCGGTGGCCCCAGATCATGTCGAAGTCGACCAGGTTCGCAAAGACAAATCCGTTGTCGGATGTATCGCGCACCCGGGCCAGAAGGTTGTCGAAGCCATGCATGTTGTTCTCGGAGTGAGGCGACTCGCAGATACCGCGCCACGCGAAGATCTCGCCGATCTTGCCGATGCCATAGCTGGCAACGCCACCCTCAGCAAGTCGGTCGAGCACCGTAGGCTCAAACGGCTCGACCGCGTAATCGCGACGCCTGTGTGTGCGCACGTATGCACCCGAGTCATCCGGACCTATGAACGGACGCGCGATAACGCGCCCGACGCCGTGCTCACCTACCAGCATCTTGCGAGCGATGGTGCATATCTCATAGAGACGATCGATGCTGATGACATCCTCGTGCGCGGCTATCTGAAACACTGAGTCGGCGCTCGTGTAAATGATCGGCTTGCCGGTCGCCACGTGCTCGTCGCCGAGTTCTTGGATGATGACCGTGCCTGATGCCGGGTAGTTGCCCAGCCAACCGAGGCCCGTGAGACGCGTGAACTCATCCATGACCTCGGGCGGGAACCCGTCGGGGTAGGTGGGAAACGCAGTCATGAGCTTAAGGCCCATCATCTCCCAGTGCCCGGTCGTGGTGTCTTTCCCGGCCGAAGCCTCGAGGTTCTTGCCCCAGCAGGCGCTCGGGTTCTCTACAGGCTCCACGCCGAGGATATCGGTGATGTTGCCCAGTCCCATGGCTCCCAGGTGAGGCATCGAAACGCCGCCTACAGCCGAGGCCGTATGCGCAAGCGTGTTGGTCCCCTCGTCGCCGTAAAGCGCGGCGTCCGGTAGTGCACCGACGCCAACACTGTCCAAAACGAGCACGATCGCTCGTGGCTCTCTACCAGCCATCTCTAGAACACCACCCTGTCGATTTCCTCCAGGGATGTGATACCCGCGGCGACCTTGTCCAACGCATCGGAGCGCATCGGGATCATGCCGTTTGCAAGCGCGATCTCACGCAAGCGCTCCGCTGGAGCGTGCTCAAGGAAGGCGACCGTGATCTCTTCGTCGACCGGCATGATCTCGTACACTCCGATGCGCCCCTTGTAGCCAGACTGACCACACAGTTCGCAACCGCAGGGACCGTAGATCTTCACCTTCTTGGCCTCAGCCGGAGTGAAACCGGCAGCCAACATCCGGGAGCCCGGAACCTTGAGTTCCTTCCTGCAGTGAACACATAGTTTGCGAACCAGCCGCTGGGCAATCACGCCGATCAAGCTCGATGAAGTCACGTACGGCGGCACGCCCATGTCGTTCAATCGCGTAAGCGCACTCGGGGCATCGTTGGTGTGAATCGACGACAGGACCATGTGGCCCGTGAGCGCCGCTCGCACAGCGATCTCAGCGGTCTCCGGGTCACGGATCTCGCCAACCATGACCACGTCGGGGTCTGAGCGCAGTATCGTGCGCAGGCCGGCCGCGAAGGTCAATCCGATCTTAGGGTTGATGGCCATCTGCGTGATGCCCGCCATCTGATACTCGATCGGGTCCTCGACGGTGATGATCTTTGCGGTGGTTTGATTCAGGAGCTGCAGCGCGCCGTACATCGTCGTTGACTTGCCCGAGCCCGTCGGACCGGAGATGAACAAGGCGCCAAAGGGCTTGGCGATCATGCACTTGAGCGATTTGAGAGCCGCGTCGCTCAGGCCGATGTCCTCGATCGAACGAAATGTGAGTTCACTGTTGAGGATTCTCAACGTCAGCGCCTCGCCGTTGGGCGTGGGCAGGCTGGCGACGCGGATATCGACCGGGCGGTCGTCGACCCTCAGCGCAATGCGGCCGTCCTGAGGCCGTCTACGCTCGGCGATATCCATCTCGGCCATGATCTTGAGGCGGCTGATCACGCCCGGCTTGGCCGCCATGGGCAGCTCCATGATTTCGTTTAGGACCCCATCGATTCTGTATCGCACGACAAACCGCTTCGAACCCGGCTCGATGTGGATGTCGCTCGCCTCAGCGCGCACGGCCTCGCGGATGAGCTGGTTGACCAAGCGCACGATCGGAACATCCTCGCCGCCGATGGGCGCCACGGTGTCCGCTTCATCGGCCGAGAGCTCCTCGACGGACTCGACGATGTCCTGGAATGCATCTGATGAGGTGATGAACTTGTCGATGGCGTGACGAAGCTGGGATGAGGCCACAACGACTGGTTGAACGCGCATTCCGGTGCGCATCTCCACGTCGTCGACCGCTTC
>JAHIQC010000006.1 GCA_018902765.1 Actinomycetota bacterium
ACGTGCTCCCCAACGAGGTAGTCGCCCTCATCGAGGCCGGAAGCCTCGATGAGCAGGCCGACACCTCTCGCGCTCTGCTGGAAGCCGGCTACCTCACCTCACTGTCAGCCGAGGACGAGGTGACATGGTTCCAGCAACTCGTAGCCGCCCAGGTCAGCGACACACAGGCCGCAAACATCGCGGTGGTCACCACCAACTCGTGCAACCTCGCCTGCTCATACTGCTTCCAAGCCGACACAGGCATGCGAGCGCTCCCACAGCGGTACCTCACCGAGGCCCACGCCGATTCGATTCTGCGTTCGGTCACCTCGCTCATCGGTTCCCGCGGAGTCAGTCATCTCGAATTGTTCGGCGGTGAGCCCCTCCTACCCAGACTCGGCGAGGTCGTGCGCAAACTTGTTCGAGGGGGAGCCGCGCTGGGGTTACAAACACATGCGACGACCAACGGCGTGTTTCTTCACCAATTCGCCGACCTTCTCTCCCCGGCCATGCTCAACGACCTCATCGTCAGCGTGGACGGGACCGCCGAGTACCACGACCTGCGGCGGGTCCCGATGTCCGGTGCCCCGACGTTCTCTACGATCATCGACAACATCGAGCTAGCTCTCGATAAGGGTGTCTCTGTCGCTATACGACCTAACATCGACCGCCGAAACATCGACGGTCTGCCCAAACTCATCGACTTCCTCGGCGAGCGGGGAATCCTCGCGCACGAACTTGTCGCGTTTCACCACGTGAATGTCCATCCGGATCCACTTTCGCCGGAGCGAGGTGTCGGCGACCATTACATGAGCGCCATCGAAATCGACGAATATCTCATCGAGCGAGGCTACGGCGACTTCGTATCCGGAGAACACAGTGCGATGTTCGGTTCGCTCGGCAGCACTTCGAGCCGATTGACCGCCTATCTCCGCGATGTGATCAGCAGGCCGATGTACGACGCATGCGGGGCCCCAGCAAGGAACATCTACTTCTCCCCCGAGGGCGCCATCTACAACTGCCATGAACTGGTCGGGCGGCCTGACAAGGCAGTAGGCATGAGCACTAAGCGAGGCATTGTCGAACTCCCGCTGTGGGACAAGTGGCGAGCACGCCGGGTCGACCTGCTGAAGAACTGCCAGACCTGCAATCTTGCCCTCGCACACGGCGGCGGCTGCGGGGCCAGGCTGGATCCAGACAGCTTGGATGTATGGGGAGTGTGTGCCGGGTTCCCCGAAGAATTCGATACGAAAGTTGTCGCCCTGGCCCGCGAAGACCGGCTCGCCATTCAGAGCGCCTGAACGATAGTGGCCATCTCCCTCGCACCCGGAGTTCGCGTCGGATTTAGCGGTAATCCGGTGGTCGTGGTGCCCGGCCGCGATCCCCTCGTTGTCGACACGGATACCCATGACTTCCTGCTTCGGCTCGCGAACGAGGATGCCAGCGTCCCCGCCCTGGTCCTGGACGACTGCGATACGGCTCGTTCCGTTCAACTACTCGTGGACCACGGCGTGCTGGAGGGCGAGTCGGCTGATCGAACGATACGACATCAGACGTACGCACCGAGCTTGTCCGACCTGTACTTCCGCCGCGATTCGCACCTCCTGCAACAGCTCTTCGCGGGGGTCGCGGCAGCCACGGGCCGGTTAGTGGCCTCCACGGCCTCCGTCGGCTCAGGATTAGCCATGCTCTTGGCCGCCTCGGCATTCGTGATCTGGACGCTCCCTGTCACCTCCACCATGACTACGGTGCTTGACAGTCCTGGCACCGTGATCATGCTCGTGTTCGCGGCCCAGGCCGTCCGCTTGCTCTTGCACGAGTCTGGGCACTATGCCGTAGCGGCGCAATGTGGTGACCGGCCGAGGGTCGGCCTCGGGCTGTACCTCGCGGGCCCGTCCCTCTATGTCAACCTTTCACATCTCGAATCGGAGCGGGTATCCACTCGTCTACGCGGAGACCTAGCGGGTCTCGCTGTCGACGGTTACCTGATCGCGATACTCACACTGGCTTACCTCTGGCATCCCGACGGATTGGCGGCGATCGTCCTACTTTCCCTGTGCACCGTCGCCCTCACAAGCCTGCGACCCACCGAGAAGTCGGACGGCTACTGGGCTCTGCGAGACGCTATGGGGGCACGTGCTGTCTCCGCTACATGGGCAACCCCGCGCGCGTTGCTCACTGCGCTGCGAGCGCAGGAAGCGGCGGTTCGGCGGTTCGCCCGAGCACTAGTGGCCATCTATATAGCTTTCGGCGTGGTCGCGCTCTGTTCACTTCCCAGATGGCTATTCGGCACCTACCGTGCAGTCATCGAAGCGGGCCCGAGATCGCTGGCGGTAGTTCTGCTGGCGGGCGTTGCCTATCCTACGATGATGGTTATTGCTCTTATGGTCGTACGCCGAAGCCGTGCAAGCCGACTGCACCCGACGCGAGGTCGTCACCGTCGACACAATTGGTCTCGCTGACCAAGTACACATCCACACCGTGGCCTGCTCGGCCACCTGCTGGCCGAGCAGGGCATTCTTCGGACAGCGCACCTTCCACGGTCTCGTCGGTCCACGGGTTCACCCCGGATAACTCGGGGTCTAGGACCGGTCGCGTGGCACTATTGCACTAGACCACCTTCGTGGCCGGTAATGTCCGCTCTACCGAGCAAGAATGGGGTGCAGCGCAATGGCGACGACGGACGTAGACGATGCCTAGGTGCTCGTCGAGTACCTCGCAGCCAACATCAGGGAGAGGGTGCTTGAGAAGACGCGATCGTACGCGTGTGCCTCGCTGAGAATCGAAGGAATAGGGGCTCCTGGTGGGGTCGGTGAGTACCAACTCCCTGACCACACCAGGAGCCCGCAATGGCATCATCGCAGCTTCCGCATGTCGCAAGCTTCGCGCGACAAGCACGGGTTGATCCCGCGCTGGTCATCCGCTATTTCGGCTCCAAGGAGAAGCTGTTCGTCCACACCATGACGATGTCCGATGCCTTCGTCGAAATCGCGCAAGGCCCGCTCGCCGGCTTGGGTCGAACGC
>JAHIQC010000007.1 GCA_018902765.1 Actinomycetota bacterium
ACCAGCGTGTCGTCGCGGGCGTGAAGAAGCCGATGAGGTCGGGCTACGTCAAGCACTACGGCAAGGCAATCTCCATCGCGGAGTGGGAGGTCACCTGCGACTACTACATCGAGAATTTCCCCGAGCCCTATCGATCGAAGTGGAGTGCCAGAAAGGGTTGCGCCATTCACACTGAGAGCGACTTCGCGAGGCCGCTCATGTCTTGGGAAGACGCCAAATCGAAGGGCGTGATGCTGCACTATGCCGGCAGCCCGGTTGAGCTTCCGCAGGAATTCGCAAACGCGATGCGCGCCGTGGCCCCACAGCACTACGTATGCAAGCGATGCGGAACGGTACTGCGATTCTTTCAAGTGCCCTTCGGACGGGTAGCCATGGTCTGCCCGAGGGGCTGCCGCTAGGTCGCACCCTAGACGGTGGCCGCTAGCTGCAGGTACCGTTCGGCGGCGTGCGTCACATTCAGGTGCTTCTCGGCGAACCGTCGGTTGAACGCACCCATGGACGGCTTGTAGCCCCCGAGCGCCATCGCCACCGATTGTGGTGTGGGCGGAATCCGCAACCTGCGACCCGACAAATTGCATCGAAGCAAGTCATCGACGTTGTCGCGTGTCACCATCCCGTCCATCGCGGGAGCCATGTAGCCGCGCATGTCCATGACCAGAACCGCTCGACCGCACGCCATGGCCTCGAAAGCCGTTCGTCCGAGTCCAACGACGATGTCCGCCCAGTTCATCTTCTCCGCGACATCCATCGTGAGCCTGTCATGATGAATATAGTCGAACTTGAGGCTGAGCTGCCCGCATACAGCCGCGAGGAGTTCCACCGCTTGAGGGCCATGGCAGGCGCTGAGCACTCGTCTTGCCATCCTGTTGGGTTCATTGTGAGGCTGAAAAGCATCGCAATCGATACCGTTTAGGATGACGGTGGCGCTGAAGCCGAGCTGCCCCATGTAGTCTCGTACCTCATCGGAGACCGCCACGTAAAGGTCGGCGCCGGGCTCCGGATGCTCCAGCGGAGGCACGGTTCCGTGTGATGTGAATATCACGCGATCCGCGTGAGCCACCGCGTCTCCCAAGCACGAGTTGTGATTCACGAGGGCGAGATCGTAGTGGCCATCGAGAATGTACTCCACTCGCTCGGGAAATGCTCTGGCAAATGGACCGATGTTATGCGTGAACACTGTTACGTCGTGGTACTTCGACAACTCACGAGCCATCGTCAATGTCCACGTCTCGCTTCCCCCTGGTTGAGCGAGATGATTGTTCGTAAGGAGGATTCGCACAACTAGTCCTTCCATCACAAGCGATGCCCCTGAGCCTGAAGACAACTCAGTGTAGCCCACTCGAGATGATGACCGTCAACGTGGTTCGTCAATACAGCGCACTGACGTCGGCAACGGGCAATCTCGGCTAGCTGCTGCGTTTCACAAAGAAGTCCGCCATCGACTCGAGCAGCTTCTTGGCCTTGTTGGCCGGCAGCGCCGCGCCCAGCGAGTGCTTCGCGTCTACCACGAGCGAAGTCGCGTACTCGTTGGCGAAGGCAATGGAGCCGGATGCCTCCATGATCGCGACGGCCTCGTCGAGCAACGCTGGGTCCGTGGTGCGCCCGGAGAGCAGCTCGAGCAGCCGATCGCGGCCCGAGGAGTTCTGCAGCGCGTGGATGGCAACGAGCGTGCGCTTGCCTTCGGTGATGTCGCTTCGGAAGTCCTTCTTGGTGGACTCCCGCGTACCCACGAGGTTGAGCACGTCGTCTTGGATCTGGAATGCGAGACCCGCTGCCATGCCGAAGCCACGCATCGCCTCGATCTGCTCCTCAGTGCCGCCGCCGATGATGGCGCCGACCGCCAAGGGCACCCCGCCTGAGTAGAACGCGGTCTTGTGCTTGGCCATGACGAGGTAGTCCTCGATCGAAAGATCAAAGCGGTCATCTCGCGCCCAGCCGATATCGAGCGCCTGGCCTTCGATGGTGCGGGTGGTCATGGCCACGAGCTCGGCTAAGACCCGAAGCTTGATGGGGTCATCAAGGCCCGGATCGTCGACAACGGTGCCGCAAACAAGCGCGAGCGCCAGGTCGCCTGCGTTGATGGCCAGTCCCTCGCCTTCACGGATGTGCAGGCACGGCTCGTCGCGTCTGGTGAGCGAGGAATCCTCGATGTCGTCGTGAATGAGCGCTGCGGTGTGGAAATGCTCGATCGCCGCCGCGGAAGGTCGCGCCTTTTCCGGATCGCCGCCCACGGCCTCACAGGCGAGCAGGCAAATGAGCGGGCGGTGGCGCTTGCCCGCGTTGGCGGTGAAATCGGCCACGAGATCATAGAGATAACGACCCATGTCGGGGTGGGTGCCGTCCGTAAAGAACGTCGCCAGATAGCGATCGAACTTACCGGCATTGCGCTTGAGGTAGAGCTCAAAACCCGTCATCTGTCTCCCCGCGGTGCGGCCGGCAGCACGAGCCGCAGCCTTTGGCGTCCCACGTATAGTATTCGCCGCGCACCCCCGGGGCAACCTGCAAAGGAGCCCCGGGGCGCTTGACTACTCCTCGGCGGGCAAGGGTGCGGCGGTTGTGCGGGTGGAGCCGATGATGCGCTCCTTGAGCGACTCGAGCAGGTCGTAGATGACCGGCACGACGATAAGCGTGAGCAGAGTCGAGGTAGTGAGCCCGCCGACCACGACGATCGCGAGCGACTGGGACATGAGCGCGCCTGACTTGAAGCCGCTGGCCATGGGCACGAGAGCGATGATGGTGGTGAGCGCCGTCATGAGGATCGGCCGCATCCGGTTGGCACCGGCGTCGAGCAGGGCCTCGCGGCGTGTCAGGCCGTCACCGAGCCGCTGGTGCACCCGTTCCACGAACATGATGGCGTTGGTGGTGACAATGCCGATGAGCATGAGCGAGCCGATCATGGCTGGCATATCGAGCGGGATTCCCGCAATCAGCAGGCCGACAAGACCACCGATGACCGCGAGCGGCAACGAGAACATGATGGCGAGCGGGGCGATTGCCTCGCCGAACGTGAGCACCATGACCAAGTAGACCGCAGCGACCGCGACTAGCATGGCGATGCCGAGCTGAGTGAAGCTCTCGCTCATCATCTGAGCCACGCCGCCGACCTCGACGTCGACGCCTTCGGGCAGATCGAGAGAGGCGATCTTGTCCTCAACGGCCGTGATGACAGAGCTCGTGTCACGGTCGGTGATCGAGCCGCTGACGCCCGCGTACTGCATGCCATCGCGTGTCAGCACCGAGACAGCGGTTGCGGTCTCTTCGACATGCGCGACATCGCCGATCGTGACTTCGTCGCCGAGAGGCGTTGAGAGCGGACGAGCCGCGATGTCCTCTGCAGAGGTTACGTTCTTTAGAGCCGTGATGTAGTTGAGCTTGGTCTCACGGTCGTCGATCATCGTGACCCCGGCGCTTTGCTCGGCGACATAGCCCCGGATCGTGCCCGCGACCATCGCCGCGTTCAGGCCGTAGCTCGCCGCCGCCGCCTGGTCGACCTCGGCGGTGATCTGCGGGCGCTTCTCGGCCAAGTTGCTCGACACGTTCTCGAGTCCCTTGACGCCGGCGAGCGCCGTGGTTATCTGGTCAACCGCGACCTCGATGCGGTCCATCGGCCCGGTCACAATGAGCTCGAGCGCGCTGTCAGAGCCGCCTGACATACTCACCTGAGCGGCGGTCACCTTGCCACCGTCGGCAGATATCTGCTTGCTGGTCTTTTGGATGCCTTCGAGTGTTGCGTCAACATCGCCGTCATCGGTGAGCTTCACGAACACGTGGCCCTTGTTGCCGCCGCTGACGCCGCCCGAGGCCATGTTGAAGCCGCTCTCGGTGTCAACGTTAGCGGTATAGAAGAGCACGTCGTCGCGCTTGGCAACATCGGTCTCGAGCAACACGAGTGCCTTGTCGACGTCGGTTGCGGTAAAGCCTGCCGGGTACTCCACGTCGACCTGCAGGTACTTCTCGGTCGCCGGAGGCATGAAGCCCGAGCCGATGATCGGGACGATTCCGAGGGATGCGACGAACAAGACCACCGCAGCGCTTACTACCACGCCCGGATGATCGAGCGACCACGTAAGACCGCGGCGGTATGCGATGCCACTACGGGTCGCCTGCTCGTCACGGGTGTGCACCTTGGCCGAGAGCAGCGACCACTTGGCGAGCAGCGGGACGATCGTGAGCGAGACCAGCAGCGACGAGATGAGGGCCACGGCCACGGTGAGCGCGAACGGTGTGAAGATCTTGCCCACCACGCCGCTCACGAGCATCATCGGCGCGAACACCGCGACGGTGGTGAGAGTCGAGGACGTGATCGCCGAGGAGACCTCGGCTGTTGCGCGCTGAATCATGCCGACGGTGCGTTCGCCGCCAGCTTGCATGTGGTTGAAGATATTCTCGATGACCACGATGGAGTCGTCGACAACGCGCCCGATGGCCACCGTGAGCCCGCCGAGGGTCATGACGTTCATGGTGACGCCTGCGAACTTCATAGCCAGAAGCGACAGCACGATCGACAGCGGGATCGAGATCGCGGAGATGAGCGTCGAGCGCCAGTTGCGCAGGAACAGCAGGATGACCAGAAACGCGAACAGTGCGCCCAGAAGGCCCTCTTGGACCATGTCGTCGATCGACTTCTCGATCATGACGGCACCTTCGTAGGTGTAGGTCGCCTTGGTGCCCTTGGGCAACTCGGAAAGCGTCGCATCCACGACGTCCTGCACGGCGTTCGAGACATCGACCGTGTTGGCATCCTGCGTCTTGACCACGTTGATGAGCACCGCAGGTTCGCCGTTGGCGCGCGAGCCCACGACACCCTCTGGGGCACCGTAGGAGACCGTCGCGATCTCACCGAGCTCGACGATGCCGAGTTCAGGCTCGGCCATCCCGGTATCGCCCGAGGCGATCGACGACGAGCCGCCCGAAGGTGCGCTCATACTTATGCCGCCCGAGGGTGCGGCGGGCAGAGTCGAGCCGCCCGTCGACGCCATCGCAGCGGCGTCCTTCTGCGCCTGGAGCAGCTGCGCCTGAATGCCGGCTGCCGCCTGGTCGAGCGCGGGTATCACCATCTCAAGCTGTGCGGCTGTCGCCGCCGCTGTGGCGTACTCAGGCGTATCGGTCGTGCCCGCGCTTTCCATATCGCGCATCACAGACTGTGCCGAGGAAAGTGCGACCTTGGCCTCGAGCGATTGCGCCTGCACGTCTTGCAGCGCGCTGCCCAGACCGATCTGCATGCCGAGGCTTTGGCCCATCTGACCCACGCCGGTCGCCAGTTCACCCACACCGGTGCCTATCTGGCCGACGGCTCCTCCGAGCTGACCCACCCCGACTCCGAGCTGACCCACGGCGTCGCCCAAGGCGCCCATGCCCTCGCCGATCGCGGCGAACGCATCGCCCATCATCTCGGCTTGGTTCGGGTAGATCACGACCTTGAACTTGCGGATATCTTCCACGCTGGCCAAAGTGCCGCTCACGCGGATAGGAGCGTCTATCTTGTCGATCTCAACCGAGCCGACCGGAAACGACAGGTTCGCAGCCTGGAGCTGCTGCACGACGTCAGCAGCGGTGAGGCCCTCGGCATCGAGTTTGTCTGCATCAAAGACGATACGCACGTTCTCGTCGTACTTGTTCGAGACCATGACCTCGCCGACACCGTCAACGGATTCAAGCGCGGGCACGAGCGAGTCGCGCACGGCGATCTGCAGTGCTTCAGCCGACACGTCACCTGAGACCGCGAACCGAAGAATCGGCTGCGAGCCCATGCTGACGCGGTTGGTGGTGGGCGTCATAGCCGTTTCGGGCAGATCGACCGTGTCCATCGCCTTGAGGATGTCGGCCTCGGCGGTATCCATGTTCGCCGAGTAGCTGAACTGCGCAACGACGACCGAGACCGAGTCGTTGGACATCGCGCTGGTCTGCTCGATGCCGTCCACCTGGGAGATGGCCTGCTCAAGCGGCTCGGTGACCTTCTCCTGGACATCGGTGGGCGCAGCGCCCGGATACGGCGTCACGATCGCCACGATCGGGATGGTGACATCCGGCATGGTCTCGCGTTTGAGCTGCCCTGCGGAGTAGACGCCTCCGGCGGTCAGCAGCACGGTAACAAGGATGACGACTGCGGCGTTCTTGAGGCTGAATCGGGTAAAGCGGTCCATCGGCGATCCTTTCGGTGGTATCAGACAGTGTGGGCGGGGCGATCGGTGCCGCCGCCCACAATGACTGCCATGTGGTTCATCACACGAACAAGCGTCTCA
>JAHIQC010000089.1 GCA_018902765.1 Actinomycetota bacterium
CGGTGGTGGCCGTCTGCGATGAACACCTGCTTGTCGGCGAGCGCCGAGGTGACCATCGAGATGATGTCGAGATCGGTCACCGCCCACAAGGTGCTGACCACATCATCGTCGTCCGTGGCAATGATGCTCGGTTCGCCGGCCATGGCGGCCGTGAAGGCGGGGTCGGTAGTGCGCTCGGGATCCGGAAACAGCCCAAAGACCTGCGACAGGTTCGCGGCCGTGGCTTCGAGCAGCTTGAAGCGATCGCCAAGCGCTTTGGGTAGCGTACGTTCGTGCGGCAAGATCACACCCTCGTCAAACGCGTGCAGCCCGACTTCGGCGATGAAAGCGCGTCTGTGGACTTCGCGGGTGCCTTGCATATAGCGCTGCTCGAGCACGTACAGCGTGGGCATCGCGTCACGGGCAAGGGTGCCGTCATGCGTCCATTCGTTCCAGCGCCTGGCGCCCGTCTCGTACCGGTTGCCGGGAACCTCGGGATCTACGGGCCCCTCAGGCAGTTCCAGCGCGACGACGTTGCGTTCGGAGCGTCCGAGAAGCACTTCTCGTTGATCGGGGGAGATGACATCGTAAGGTGGGGCCACGAGCTCTGAGATGTCCGCCGAAGAGCGTTTGTACGTCCATGCGCGGAAAGGGCGAACGAGAGCCACAGTCAGATCCTTTCGAGTCAGGTAGTGCGGGTCAGTCTATCCCAGCCAAGCCCGCAGCGCCACGAATCCGAGCATGCCTGCCAAAGTGGCGCCGAGGAAGCTGCGCGAGCGCCAGTACACAAGGCCCGTCAGCAGCGCCGCCCAACCGTAGGGACTGCTAACGGGGTTGATCCACGAGCCGCCCGGACGGAACACCTCGGCGGCGACCAGTGAGCCCATGACGGATGCAGGGACGAACGACAGCCACCGCATAACCGGGCGAGGGAGCTCCACGCGTGAGACGATGGCTATGGGAATGAAGCGCACGAGGAAGTTGGCGAGAGCCATGCCGATGACGACGCTCCAGATGAAGTTGTCGCTCACGCCACACTCCGATCAGGGAACAACAGGGTCGCCACTGTCGCGGCGCCCACCGAGGCCATGACGATGAACCAGGCGCTCGGAATATGCATGCCGATGAGCGCCGCCGCCGGCAATGCTAGGGCGATTGCCGTCGCCATGCAGGCCGCAATCACGTGCTGCCGATTCTCGGCAAGTGCGATCAGCAGCGCGACGAACATCGCAGGCATGGCGAATTCGACGCCCCAGCGCGACGGGTCGCCGATCCACGAAGCGGCCGCAGCTCCCACAAGGGTTCCAGACACCCAGCCGACCCATGAGATCACACCAACGCCGAACATCGACCATCCGGTCGACAGGCCCACTCTTCGGTCATTGATGTTGATTGCGAAAGTCTCATCTGTCAGGAAGTATGCAAGCAGGGCCTGCCGAGGGAGTGTCAGCCCCCGAAGGTATGGTGAGATCGTAGCCCCGAACAGAACGTAGCGCAGGTTGACCACGGTCGTTGCGGCTAGAACGGCGAAGATGCCCTCACCTGCACGAATGACCGACAACGCGATGAACTGGCCCGCCCCCGCAAGTGCCGTGGCGGAGCATGCGCAGGCCTGAAGCGTGGAGAATCCCAGACCGGTAGCCAAGATGCCGAACGCGGCGCCCACGGGCATGTAGCCCAAGAATACGGGCAGCCCAAGCTTGAGTCCGCGCACGAATCGCGCGCCTCTCTCGGCGTTGCCTATGGGCAAGGTGTTGGGCATGGCACGGAATCGTAGCATGTTGAGCCTTCAGTTCGAAGCTGGCGCGATTCTTGCGTCACGACTTTGTCATTGGGCGCGTTGTGTGAATCGGGTTTCCCCGGTCGAGTAGGACGCGGCGAATCGCGGTAGAATACTCTATGGAGGGTCGAGCGCTTCACAGGGAGGCGAGGACGATGCAGTTCGTTATCACATGTCCCGTCGACGGCCCCATCGAGGTTTCAGTCGAGGACATCGACACAGTTGTCCTCCGGGAACCCGAACAGGCCGAAGTCGTTTTCTCCTGCCCTGAGTGTGGGGCCGAGATCAGCGTCGTCGTGCGGATTCCTAGCTTCCTTATGGCGGCCATCGAGGCGATGGCCTCTGACACCGATTCATATGTCGCGCCTCTCGCCAGTCTCGTAGCGATGGCCGCACAGGCAGAGGCCGCGCGCGACGAAGCCGAGCCGGTGGTGATTCCTCCCGCCCATCTTGAGCAAGAAGATCATGACCGGATCGACTGCTACTGCGAGTACTTCCGTCGTCAGCTCGCTTTGGTCGACGACGTACAGGACGCACTCAGGGAGCTTGGCGCCGAGCGCGAATAGTGGCTGGCGGTCGATGGGGCGGCTCTCGCACCGGCGTTTGTCTTAGGGCGCTCGGGCGCTGTGCCGCCCAGCACATGTGGGATTGAGGTAAACTCTCCTATACCTGAACACCGTTACATTCGTCGCGTCTCGCGACTTTGCAGTATCGCCGTCGCGAAAGGGGACCACCGTGCCACACACTCCATTTGACTATCCGCGCAAGCGTGTGTCGAAGGCCGAAAGCGAATCTCAGCTCGATCGATGGGGCCAGTTGGCGCAGGATGGCAGCCGGGTGGATCCGACGCTCTATCCGGAATATGACGTCAAGCGAGGGTTGCGCGACGTGACCGGCAAGGGAGTCTTGGCCGGGCTGACTCGCATCGGTGATGTGGTCGGATCAACACCCGTGGGCTCGAACCTGGCCCCGGCCGCAGGTCAGCTCATATATCGCGGCATCGATATCAACAAGCTCGTCGATGGATTCGTTGCCGAAGACAGGCTCGGCTACGAAGAGACCTGCTATCTGCTCTTGTTCGGGGACCTTCCGACCGCGGCCGAGTTGCTCGAGTTCGAGTACCACCTGGCAACCAACCGCACCTTGCCCAGATCTTTCGTTCATGGTGCCATCCTTAGCCTTCCAAGCCGCGACATCATGAACGCCATGTCTCGCAGCGTGCTCGGGCTCTACACCCTGGACAAGAATCCGGATGACACGTCAGTTCGCAACATACTGCGTCAGAGCCTGCATCTGATCTCGAAGTTCCCCATGCTTGCGGTCTACGCCTACCAGGCTCATCTCGATGAGTTCCAGGGCCGAGGTCTTGTCATTCACCGACCGCTGCCGGAGTTGTCGGCCGCCGAGAACTTCCTGCATATGCTCCGCCCGAACAGTAAGTTCACGCCCCTCGAGGCTCGTGTGCTGGACATGACCATGGTCCTCCAGGCTGAGCACGGAGGTGGGAACAACTCATCATTCACCTCGCATGTGGTCTCCTCGACTCACACTGATACGTACGCCACCATTGCGGCGGCCCTAGGCTCGCTCAAGGGCCCGAGGCACGGCGGCGCCAACCTCAAAGTCATTGGGATGTTCCAGGACATGCGCGCTCAAGTTCGCGACCTGAAAGACGACGATCAGGTGGTTTCCTATCTCGAGCGCGTTTTGGCCAAGGAGGCGTTCGATCGCTCCGGACTCATCTACGGAATGGGTCACCCGGTCTATTCGGTCTCAGATCCTCGAACCCTTATCCTGAGGCGCTATGCCGAACAGCTTGCCGAGGAGAAGGGTCGGTCTGAGGAGTACGAGTTCTACGAGCGCGTCGAGCGTATCGCTCCTGAGGTCATCGGCAAGAAGCGCAGCGTATACAAGGGCGTGAGCGCGAATGTCGATTTCTACTCTGGCCTCGTGTACGACATGCTCGGGATCCCACGCGAGCTGTTCACGCCTCTGTTCGCGATCTCTCGCGTGGTGGGATGGAGTGCGCACCGCATAGAGGAGCTCGCCAACGGCGGCAAGATCGTCCGACCCGCTTACAAGAATGTGGCGCCGCGCAGGCAGTATGTTCCGCTCGATGCGAGGGATATCTAGCGTTTAGCCCGCGCCTTGCGAGCTTGCCGGCGAGTGATGACGTCGCGTGTCACCAGTGGGGCGACGAGCACGATCCCGGCGGCGAACCCGCCGACGTGCGCCCACCATGCGACGCCGGTCTCCATCGTGCCACCCAGGGCGGATAGCCCTTGGGCTATCTGAAGCACGAACCAGAACCCTATGACGAACGCTGCGGGTAGCGCTGCGGCTTCGATGTAGAAGAGTATCGGCACGAGTGTGACGACCCTCGTTCGAGGAAACAGC
>JAHIQC010000090.1 GCA_018902765.1 Actinomycetota bacterium
GGCCGGAACAGTTGTGGTTGAACTGGCTGAAGGACCGCTGTCGAAGATACCTGCGACAACGTTGGTCGAAGCGCCAGGTGCCAAGTCGCCATGGCAGGCGTTGCAGAACTCGGTCATCGTCGTGGCGGAACCCACAAGGAGAGCCGACTCATGCTCGACGTCCATCCCGTCCGTCCAACCGACGGTCGAGAAGGATGTGTGCGCCCTGTGGCAACCGGCGCAAGAGTCCGTGTCATCCACATAGCCACCGTGCGGGCCGAAGTTCGCGAACGCCGCACCGACAAAGATCATCGACAGTGCAAGCACAAGCACGAATGCAGTTGAGAATCGCTTCAAGTTGTTCACCTCCCAAACTAGTGTACCGCGCATGCGATGCACGGATCGAATGACTGGGCAATACGAAGCACCTCAGTGCCGCATTGAGCGGCGCCGTTACCGCCGGAAATTCCGGTCGATGCCGTGAGGGTCGCATACGGTGCGCCGATGCAAGCCTGCTCGATCGCGCCGCGCTGACCGGCAAAGTCCTTCGGTGAACCGTTCCATGTGGTCGGCACGATGCACTGATACTTGGTGATCTTGCCGTTGTTGATGGTGACCTGATGCATGAGTGCGCCACGCGGTGCCTCAGTGGCACCCCAACCGGACTTAACGCCCGTCGGAATGTTCTTGTCGTTCCAAGTCACACCGCCCTGCGTGCTGAGCGTATCGATCCAACCGGATCCCCACGCGCCAGTCGCCTTGTTGTATCCACCGATCATTGCCTGCACAAGGACAAGGGACTCGAGCGCTCTTGCGCGGAGACGGTCCATCGTGGACAGCCCGCCCTTGAGGCCGATGACCCAAGACGCGATCGCGCCGGTGATCACGGCGTTGCCGGAGCCGTAGGCTGCAAGAATTGCATCCGGATCGGTCACTGCTGCGCCTGCACGAGTATAGACAGCGGCAAGGCCCTCGTGTACGAGCGCAACGGCGATATCCGGAGCGATCATGCGAGGGTCGAGACCGAAGTATGCGCTTGCCGCTGGTACGAAGACGCCACCGGCGGCGACAGCCACGGCACTGGCGGAAGTGAAGGTCTGGGTGTACCCGAGATACGGAGTACTCAGCGAGCCATGCAAGGCAAGCAGAGTTCCATCAACGGGGTAGTAGTTGCTGACCACGAGGCGAGCAAGCGGTCCTACCTCCATTGCGTTGCCATCCCAGCGAGGTGCCTTGATGTAGGAATAGCCCTCTGCGCGGGCCGGCACGGTGCGCGAAATGTTGCCGGGGTAAGCTGCACCGCTGGCATCGTAGGCGGCTGAATCAGCCGGATACTGCGCGTAGCGCGAATGCGCGATGGACTCGGTCAGGTTCTCAGGCACACTGTTGCCTGACGCCGTAAGAAACTCGGAAATCACCGTCGCCTTGTTCGTTGCGGTGAACACGTTGGCAGAAGCACCGTTGAGGCGCACGCCTCCGTGAAGCGCAAGAGTACCAGCCGACGTTGTGTCCGGGAATGCACCCCACGCAAGGAAGTTGCCAAGTCCGGCGCCGACGCCGCAGGCACTTGCAGCAGGTGTGCCGGCACCAACGGGACCGTTGACCGTATTGTCAAACGTCGGATACATGTAACCGAGCGCCAGTGCGATCGGCACGTACTCCTTGATAATGAACTCGCCGACCTCCTTCATGATGTTCTTGAAGGTGGTACAGCGAGTAGTCAGAGACTCCGTGCCACTGAAGGTCACGCCGCCGCCAATAAAGCAAGAGGTCATCGGCATACGACCCGCGAACAGGGCACCCGCTTCAAAGGTCAAACGGCGGATACGAAGTGCAGTGACGTAGCTACGGATGACCGTGGACCAGAGGTCCTTGGAGAACGCAGCTCCGCTGGTCCCGAAGGCGGTTGCACGAGGGGCAACGCCGCGAGTACCGGAGGTGCTGGCCGCCGCAGTGGCATCCGTGCCGTGGCCCAGGGACTGCAGACCAGAGAAGTAGTAGGTGTCGTTGAAATAGGGAGTCCACGGCGGAATTGCGGGTCCCTGGACATAACTCGGGGCCGCCAAGTGGTAGAAGTGCGTGATGCTCGACATCAGGAACTCCGAGCTCAGCACCAGGTTTCGAATCAGGACCGCCTTGGCTGGAACGCCGTAAGTGCCAGCGGTCTCGCCGGTGTCCGCGAACGTGATGTGACTGCGGCTGTAGCCCAAGACCGAATCCGCAGCATACGTCGAAGTCAGACCATGGGGAACCGGGCAGACGCCGCAAATGCGCTGGGTGAAAGTGATCGCATCGTTTACGTCGCGTCCTAGCAGAAAGTTCTCGAAGCCGCGCCACAGGTTACCGTGTGCGTCAGCCTCTGATACCTTGCCACCAGAAATCGCGACCTTGATGCCAAGGTGGCCTTCAATCCGCGAAATCGGGTCTACCTCGATGATCGAGGAGCCGTTCGTGGTGCCAGTAATAACTGTACCGTTAGCCATTGACTCTTACCTCCTTTCGGGATTCTAGCGCACCACAAAGGGTACGAAGCTGTCAGGATAGCCCTTCTCAGTACACGCCATGCAAGGATGCCCGGCGCGCGTGCAGTGGCCACCGCGCTGCTTGGTGCCACCAGTCGTCGGGTTGACGGAGCCGACACCATAGTCCCACTCGTCAGGGTTCTGCGGCTGCTGACCGTTCCAGCCGTGCATACCGCACAGGGAGTTGGCAGCGGGGCCCTTGCAGCCGATCTTCTGAAGACAGCCGGCCTGCCCAGGCTTGGTCGCGAATACGCCGTCCACATAGTCCTGATAGCGAGAGCAGTACGGGCCATGGATCGGGGTACCGTAGACGGCCTTGAGGCGACGTGTGGAGTCCACAGCATCACCATTCGGCAGAGTAGCATTGACCAGCGTACCGATGGTCTGCTTCTTGAGAATGCCGAGGGTGCCTGTGTCTCCGAGGGTGTTCCCGATGCTCTGAAAATCTATCAGGAATGCGACCAACGTCAGGGTGAACCACCAGGGATTCGTCGGGCACCCAGGAACGTTGATAACCTTGTTCGCCTCGTCGGGTGCCCCGTGGGCCACCAAGTAGTCGAAAGTTCCCATAGCATTTGTCTGCGAGACACCGCGAGTGAAGTCGTCGCCCGTAGCATCGGCGGCCAAGGTAGCCACGCAGCCGGGGTAACCGCCAAAAGTGGCGCACTGGCCGATCGGCACAACCGCGATGCACTGGGTCTTCTTTGCGAGCGTCACAACAACAGAAGCCATATCGTGCTCGACAGCTCCATTGGCGCTCATGCCGATCGAACACCAAGAAACATCTTTGGCCTCAGTCGACGAGTCATCCCACGCGCCGCCGTGAGTCTGGTCCTGAAGCGCGCCCTCGACAACAAGCACGAACGGCTTGTCGTTCAACGTCATGAAGTCCTTCAGCCACTGTGCAGCCAGGTCAGCGCCCATGCCCATGACCGTCTCGTGGTACACCAGATCGATAACGTCAACGATGACATCCGCGATGGTCAAAGCCGAGGCACCAGCTTCGGCCTCATCCACGTTGTATCCAAGAGCGTGGTACGTGAAGTCATTCCCGCCAAGAGTGGTCGGCAAGATGTTGGCAAGCCCAGCTGCAACAGCCGTCGTGGTCGTGGTGCCCTCAATCGCGATTCCCGCTGTGTCCTCAAAGAGGCCCAGCAGGGACGTGGAACAGCCGGTGCACTCAGCACCGTGGATCCATACGACTTGGGGCTTGCCGAGTGTTCCACCCAGACCGGTGCCCGTGAATGCGAGCGACTCAGCCAGTTTGGCGACCTCGGCCTGACTCAGACCGACAGCGGCTGCAAGAGCACCCATACGGGTGACAAACTCGCGCCTAGTAATAGCCATACTCTTTCCTCCTTCACCATGTTCGTACGAACGAAATGCTTGGCAATCCGTTTGAAAACACCGACCAATGGAATTGAATAGCCGCCTCCTTCCCGATAACCGTAGGCCGGTGCACCGAGTGAAGACGGCTAGCGACATTGCCTGCTCGCTTGAAAGTGACTGAGCATGAATCCAAGCTCTCCGGACCTACAGCTACCGGATCGCCAAATCAGTCGGGTCTTCGTGCCGGCTCCAACCCAGTGATTACGAAACTATGTGCACCCCTTTCTTGGGGAGTAGAACCCACTGATGAGACACCCACATATGAATGTAACAGATGTTACAAACGAAAGAATAGCGCGGTCGTGAACAATCGTCAACCGCTCTCCGGGAGACCTATGGGGGGTGACCGGCGCGCTCACTATTGAGCTCCAGAATCTGTCGCGTTTCGAGATGCTTTGGTGAACCTTGAGACAAACTCATTCGCATCGACGACGTCAATCTCAAGGACCTTCGCGAACCTGCGAAGCTCTGAGGACTCCGTGCAAAAGACCCGCATCCGCTTGGCGACCGTGAGCACGGCCGCGGTATCGTGATCGATATCGAGCTTCTGCATGAGTGCTGTCACGTCCGACTCAGAGTATTCAATTGAGTGGA
>JAHIQC010000091.1 GCA_018902765.1 Actinomycetota bacterium
CAAAGTGGTCTGTTCATCCCGGACACCGCGAAGGAGAAGCCGCAGCGCGGCGAGGTCGTCGCTGTTGGCGATGGCAAGCTCAAGGATGACGGAGCTCGTGTGCCGATCGATGTGAAGGTCGGCGATACCGTGATCTTCTCGAAGTACGGCGGTTCCGAGGTCAAGATCGACAACGTCGAGTACAAGATCCTCGACGCAGAGCGTGACATCATCGCCGTCGTAATCGACTAGGCGAACCCATCTCAGCACTGAATGAAGGAGGAGTTACCTTAGATGGCTAAAGAGATTCGTTTCAATGAGGAGGCTCGCCGCGGCCTCGAAGCTGGCGTGAACAAGCTGGCCGATGCGGTCAAGGTCACCCTCGGCCCCAAGGGTCGTTGGGTCGTCCTTGAGAAGAAGTTCGGCGCCCCGCTGATCACCAACGACGGTGTGACCATCGCCAAGGAGATCGAGCTTGAGGATCCCCTTGAGAACATGGGTGCCCAGCTCGTCAAGCAGGTAGCCAGCGAGACCAACGATGTTGCCGGCGACGGTACCACCACCGCCACGCTGCTCGCACAGATCATCGTCCGTGAGGGTCTTCGCTATGTGGCTGCCGGCGGCAACCCCGTCGCGATCAACCGCGGTATCGAGAAGGCGCGCGACGCCGTTCTCGCGGCCATCAAGGCTGACTCCCGCGACGTTGCAGACCAGGACGAGATCGCCCAGGTCGGCACCATCTCGGCACGCAACGAGGACATCGGCAAGCTGATCGCCCAGGCCATGGAGAACGTTGGCAAGGACGGCGTCATCACGGTCGAGGAGTCACAGGGCATCAAGGACGAGATCGAGCTCGTCGAGGGCATGCAGTTCGATAAGGGCTACACCTCGGCGTACATGGTCACCGATCCGGATCGCATGGAAGCCGTTCTCACGGACCCGCTGATCCTTATCGCCAACCAGAAGATCAGCAACATCCAAGACCTGCTCCCGATTCTTGAGAAGGTTATGCAGCAGGGCAAGCAGCTGCTGATCGTTGCCGAGGACCTCGAGGGTGAGGCCATGGCCACCCTGGTCGTCAACAAGCTCCGCGGAACGTTCACTTCCGTCGCCGTCAAGGCGCCGGGCTTTGGTGATCGCCGCAAGCGTATGCTCGAGGACATCGCCATCGTCACCGGTGGTCAGGTTGTCTCCGAGGAACTCGGAATCAAGCTCGACACGATCGGTGCCGAGATGCTCGGTCGCGCCAAGACCGTCAAGGTCACCAAGGACAGCTGCACCATCATCGATGGCGCCGGCACCGAAGAGACCATCAAGGCCCGTATCAGCCAGATCAAGGCTGAGATCGAGAATTCTGATTCCGATTTCGATCGTGAGAAGCTCCAGGAGCGTCTCGCCAAGCTTTCCGGCGGCGTCGCGGTCATCCGCGTCGGTGCTGCGAGCGAGGTCGAGCTCAAGGAGAAGAAGCATCGCGTCGAGGACGCCCTTCAGGCGACCCGCGCGGCTGTCGAAGAGGGTATCGTCCCCGGAGGCGGCATTGCGCTTCTGGCTGCCGCTTCCTCGCTTGATGCCATCAAGGTCGAGGGCGACGAAGCTGTCGGTGTCGCGATCGTTCGCCGCGCGCTCGAGGAGCCGCTCAAGACGATCGCTATCAACGCCGGGCTCGAAGGCGCTGTCATCGTCGAGAAGGTCAAGTCCATGGACAAGGGTCTGGGCCTTAACGCCGAGACCGGCGAGTATGGCGACATGATCAAGATGGGCATCATCGATCCGGTGAAGGTCACCCGCACCGCACTCGAGAAGGCCGCTTCGATCGCCGCCTACGTGCTCATGGCCGAGGCTACCATCAACGATATCCCCTCCAAGGACGATCCGATGGCTGCAGCCGCTGCCATGGGTGGCATGGGCGGGATGATGTAACCAGCGTTTTCACTGCGAAGAGTCTTCTTCGATACGGGCCCCGGTCGCGAAAGCGGTCGGGGCCCGTTTAGATGGTGACGTCAGTAGTGTGTGGTGAATTCTGCACGGAGTTTGGATTGCGGGATATCAGGGCGTAGAATCCACCCACGCTGGCAATGCGAGGAGGCACACATGGATGCGGAGTTCTCAAAACAATGGGTAGCCGTGAGAACCGAGCACACCCACGATAGAGACTCGGCCAACAATTATGGCTGCTTCAACGTTGAGGCGTGTCGCAACTCGAACTACGTATACAACGCTCGTGGCTGTATCAACTGCCATAACTGCGACAGCATCATCGAATGCGTCCAGTGCGTGGATTGCCGCGACTGCGCGTAC
>JAHIQC010000092.1 GCA_018902765.1 Actinomycetota bacterium
GGTCGACGGCACGCTTCCGGGTCGAGACTCGGCCGGGATCTTGACCACGATGTCTTCTGTGACATGGGTCAGGCATGCCAGCACGGAGCCCTCGGCAAGCTGCTCTTTGGACAGTCGGGTCGACGGTATCGCGTCAGCCGCGCCCTGCTCGATGATCACACGGCACTTGCCGCAGGTCCCGTCTCCGCCGCAGGTGGCCGTTACCTGGACGTCCGCCATCATGGCGGCACGCAGGAGATTCTCTCCTGAGTGCACGTCCACAATGACGTCGTCTGGGGTAAAGGTCACCCTTGGCATCGGAACGGTCTCTTTTCGTCAGTGTCGTCACGGGCGGACTAGAACAGGCCTACAACGTTGCCGTGCTCGTCTATGTCTATCTGATCGCCTGCGGGGGTCTTGGACAGTCCGGGCATCGTGCGCATATCTCCACACAGCGGGTACAGGAATCCGGCGCCGACACTGGCGCGGATATCTCGGACCGGAAGTCGCCATCCGGTGGGTCGCCCTTTGAGCGCGGGGTCGTGAGACAAAGACAGGTGCGTCTTGGCCATGCAGATAGGCAGTTCGGACAGGCCCATCTGGGTATAGAGCCCGATCTTGGCCTCGGCTGCCGGCAGGTAGTCCACTCCGTCAGCCCCGTAGATCTCGGTGGCTATAGCCTCGATCTTCTCTTTGATGGATGCGTCATCGGGGTACAGGAAGCGGAATTCCTTGGGCATCTCGCACGCCTCGACCACGGCACGTGCGAGATCCTCGCCGCCTGCGCCGCCCTTAGCGTGCACGCTGTGTGAGACCGCGAAGTCCGCCCCGGCAGCCATCGCGGCCTTCTTGATGAACTCGTGCTCCGCGTCGGTATCGGTGGGGAAGTGGTTGACGACCGCGACCACGGGCACACCGAACTTCTTGAGGTTCTCGATGTGCTTTTCGAGGTTCCCGATCCCCAGAGCGAGGCTCTCGAGGTCCTCGGTCTTGAGGCGTTCGTCCAGCGGCTTGCCCGGAGTGACCTCGAATCGACCCGAGTGGGACTTAAGGGCGCGCACGGTGGCCACGATGACCACGCAGTCCGGGCGCAGACCCGACGCGCGGCACTTGATGTTCATGAACTTCTCGGCACCCATATCGGCGCCGAAACCGGACTCGGTGACCACATAATCAGCAATCTTGAGCGCGATCTTGTCTGCGATGATCGAGTTGTTTCCCTGGGCTATGTTCGCGAACGGCCCGGCGTGCACGAAGACCGCGCCGCCCTCGAGGTTCTGCATGAGGTTGGGCTTGATCGCATCTCGCATGAGAACCGTCATGGCGCCTGCGCACTTGAGGTCCTCGGCGGTGACGGGGTCACCTGCCATGTTCGTGCCGATGACGATGCGGCCAAGACGCTTGCGCATGTCTTGCAGATCGGTGGCCATCGCAAGTATCGCCATGACTTCGCTGGCGACCGCGATATCGAAGCCCGTTTCGCGAGGAATTCCGTCAAGCTTGCCCCCGAGTCCGACCACGATGTTGCGCAGGGCGCGATCGTTAAGGTCAACGACGCGACGCCATGTGATCGAGTTCGGATCTATGTTCAGTTCGTTGCCTTGGAAGATGTGGTTGTCGATATAGGCAGCGAGCAGGTTGTTGGCCATCGAGACCGCATGAACGTCGCCGGTCAAATGGAGGTTGAAATCCTCCATCGGTATGACCTGCGAGTAGCCGCCGCCGGCGGCCCCGCCCTTGATGCCGAAGACGGGACCCAGGGAGGGTTGTCTGATGCAGGTGATGACGTTCTTGCCGATGTGCTTGAGCGCCTGGCCCAGCCCAACGGTGGTCACCGTCTTGCCTTCGCCCAATGGGGTGGGGCTGATGGCCGTGACGTCGACATAGCGTCCTTGCGGGCGGTCGGCGAGCGCATCCAACACGTCGAGCGCAACCTTCGCCTTGTACTGCCCGTAGAGCTCTAGGCTTTCTGGCGCTATTCCGATCTCAGCCGCCACATCGACGATTTGGCGAAGCGGAGCTTCTTGGGCGATCTGCAAATCCGATTTCATCAGGTATACCTCCAGTAACGGCTTCCAGGCCTGCGGCGTACCGATTCACAGATGTGACGAGACTCCCCTGTGGCGCAGGGGGCCGTTGAACAAGACTAACCCCTTGCAGGTCACAGCGTTCAGGTCCCCGCGCGAATGGTGGCTCATCGTCGGCTAGTGGGTCGTGTGGCGCCGCCAGTGTATGGTAATAAATACCATCTACCACTCACCAACACACACAAACGTCCCCTGCACGACCCCGCCGATTCTTTGCCCGTCACATCGCTTACCGCTATCCTAGACCCCCACCGCCCAGAATGTGAGAGCTTCAAGAGAGGTTCTTCGTGATCGATATACTTCGCGAAATGGTCTCAAACGCGCTTGCGGATGCCGTACGCGATGGCGAGATCGCGCTCGACCAGATGCCGGTTCCTTTCTTCGAGCGGCCACGTGACGCGAGCCACGGGGATTGGGCCACCAATGTCGCGCTTCAGAGTGCAAAAGCCGCGGGCGTGCCTCCTCGGAAGGTGGCTGAGATCATTGCCAATCGCATGGCGGGCCATCCGGACATCGATGCGGTAGAAATCGCGGGCCCGGGCTTCATCAACATCAGACTTTCCGCCCGTGCTTTGCAGCGCGTGATAGCGGACGTGCGCGCGCAAGGTTCGAGCTTTGGCTCGCTTACCATCGGAGCCGGCCAGAAGGTGCAAGTCGAGTTCGTCTCGGCCAATCCGGTAGGGCCAATGCACGTTGGTCACGGACGATGGGCGGCTTTGGGCGATGGAATCGCGCGCGTGCTTGCCCATGCCGGATACACGGTGGAGCGTGAGTTCTACATCAACGACGCCGGTGTGCAGATGGACATCTTCGGCAAATCCGTTGCAGCCCGTTACCTCGAGCTGTGCGGCCAGACCGTCGCGTTCGCCGAGAACTGGTACCAGGGCGCCTACATCACCGAGATCGCTCGTGAGATCTTCGACGCAGAGGGCGAAGTCTGGGCGACCAAATCCGCCGAGGAGCGTGAGGCGCACTTCACCGCCAAAGCCGAGGCGCAGGTGCTCGAGCATCTCGAGCGCGTCTTGCACGGCATGGGTGTGGATTTCGACGTGTGGTTCTCGGAGCGCACCTTGCACGCGCCGGGTCCCAACGGTGAGCCGAGTGCCGTTGAGCGCGGTATCGCGACGCTGCGCGACGCCGGCTACATATATGAACAAGATGACGCGCTGTGGTTCCGAACCACCGATTTCGGTGACGACAAGGACCGCGTCCTCAAGAAGGCTGATGGTGACTACACCTACTTCGCGGCCGACATCGCGTACCACGCGAACAAGTTCGATCGCGGTTTCGACCGCGTCATCGACCTATGGGGTGCGGATCATCACGGTTACGTGAAGCGCATGCTGGCCGCCGCCGCGGCACTCGGCCATCCCGGCAAGCTCGATCTTGTGATCGGGCAGTTGGTCAATCTGTTCCGCAACGGCGAGGCCGTGAGAATGTCCAAGCGCACCGGCGAGATGGTCACGTTCGAGGAACTGCTCGAGGACGTGGGTGCGGACGCTGCGCGCTACTTCTTCTTGCGCCGCTCGACCGATCAGCCGCTCGATTTCGATATCGAGCTTGCCAAGCAGCAGAGCAGCGACAATCCGGTGTTCTATGTGCAGTACGCCCACGCGCGTATCTGCGCGATCTTGCGCAAAGCGGCCGGAGCGGACACCTCCGATTTGGACATCGATGTTGCTTCGAGCGTAGCTGCGATCGTTGCGCCTGATGCCAAACTCGAGCTTCTCGACGCCGAGCCCGAGCTCTCGCTCATGCGCAAGCTCGCGGAGTTCGAAGAAATCGTCGAGGTGGCAGCGCTCAAGCTCGCCCCCAACAAGCTCACCACCTATGCCGAGGAACTGGCAGCCACATTCCACCAGTTCTATACGTTGTGTCGCGTCATAGACCCGGATGCACCGGAGCTTTCGGCGGCGCGTCTTCACGTGGTGGACGCCACCCGCATCGCGCTGGCGTGTGTGCTCGGGCTCGTGGGTGTGAGTGCGCCGGAGCGCATGTAGCTGTTGCGCAGAATACTGCTTAGCGTATACTAACTCGCATCCGGGAGCCGGTTCGGGCTATCGGTGGCCAGACCGAACGATGGAGGAGAGCCAGCATGGGTAGACCATCCGCACCGCGACCGCCAGCGGTACCTGACCAAAAGACCGCCGCTGACCTCATGGCAGTGCTTCCGATGACGGCCGAGGTCAAAGACGGCCACCTGTGGATCGGAGGGCTGGATACAGTCGCCCTCGCGGCCGAGGCCGGCACCGCCGTCTACGCCATGGACGAAGCGACCATCCGCCATCAGCTTCAGGAGTACGTGCGCTGGACGACCTACCACTGGCCTCACGTCGACGTCGTGTACGCCGGCAAGGCTTTCATGTCGGTCACGATGTGCAAACTCGTTGCCGAGGAGGGCTGCTGCCTAGATGTCTCCAGTGGCGGCGAACTGGCATTCGCGCTGCGTGCCGGGTTCCCGATGGAGCGCATCTATGTCCACGGAAACAACAAGACGCCCTCCGAGCTCATCGAGTGCCTCGAAGCCGGGGTCGGCCGCATCGTGGTCGACAGCTTCGAGGAGATGGAGCGTCTGTCCGCCCTTGCCGTCGAGCGCGGCCTGACTCAGGACATCTTGCTGCGGGTGACGCCGGGCGTTGAGGCTGATACGCACGACTTCATCATGACAGGTGCCGAGGACTCCAAGTTCGGCTTTGGGCGCAACCAGGGACTCGCCATGCAGGCAGTGAAGCGCGCAATCGAGCTGCCCGGCATCGAGTTCCAGGGCCTGCACATGCACATCGGCTCGCAGATATTCGCGCTGCACAGCTTCGCGAAGGCCATCGAGGTCATCGTCGAGTTCATGCGCGAGATCAAGGACGAGACCGGGGTCGAGGTACGCCTGCTCGATACCGGCGGCGGCCTGGGTATCGCCTATGGCCTGCCCGACGAACCATCCACGATCCAGGACTACGGCAAGGTCGTGGTCGACGGTATCAAGGCGGAGTGCGAACGCTGGGGCCTGTCGGTCCCGAGGATGGCGGTCGAGCCGGGCCGTTCCATCGTGGCCAACGCCGGCGTGACGCTGTACACCGTCGGCTCCATCAAGGAGATCGCGAACATTCGCACCTACGTCGCGGTCGACGGCGGCATGTCCGACAACATCCGCACCTCGCTGTACGACGCGCACTACGAGGCGCTGCTCGCCAACAAGGCCGACCAGCCGCGTGTGATGGTGGCGACCGTTGCGGGCAAGCACTGTGAGAGCGGTGATATCGTCGTGAACGATGCGCCGTTGCAGTGCCCCGAGGTCGGCGACATTTTGTGCGTGTGCGCGACTGGCGCCTACTGCCAATCAATGAGCAGCAACTACAACAAGCAGGTGCGCCCCGGCGTAGTCTTCATCCGTGACGGAAGCTGGCGCTGGGTTGTGCGCCGAGAGACCTATGATGACCTGATGAAGTGCGAGGAAGATTAGTGGCGACTCTCGACCACTTCGAGTACGACGAATTCGGCGTCAA
>JAHIQC010000008.1 GCA_018902765.1 Actinomycetota bacterium
CAGTACGTCGAAGCTGGGTTTGGTGCGCTCGATCGGCGCCGATCACGTCATCGACTACACGCAAGAGGACTTCACCGAAGGCGAAAAGCGCTATGACCTTGTCTTGGATAATGTTCTGCGGCACTCGTTGACCGAACTTCTGCGGGCACTGAATCGCAACGGAACGCTCGTGCCCAACGGCGGCCAATTCTACAAGCGTTGGTTTGCCAGCACGGGGGTCCTTATGATCAAGGCACCCCTTCTCTCGTTGTTCGTGCCTCAGCAGATTCGCGTGTGCTCCGAGGTCCCACGGCAAAGTGACCTTCTGGTCTTAAAGGAGCTCATGGAGTCCGGAAAGCTCACGCCCGTCGTTGGCAGGACGTACCCTTTGAGCCAGGCCCGCGAGGCGATTTCGTTCTTCGGCGAAGGACACGCCGAGGGCAAGATAGTTATCACTATCTGATTAGGCACGGGTTATGGCGTAGGTACGCGAGCTAGGCTACCTACGTCGTTTGAGCGCGCGGCCTACCATCAGTGTGAGAATCGCCGCGAATCCGATCCCGGCCATCCCTAGCATGGTGACGTCCACGGTCGGTTGCCATTCCACGCCATCGGCGCGCACTACATACACGCCGACGGGCCGGGCCAGTCCGCCAAAGCCACCGCCCGAACTTTCGGTGTCACTCTTTGCGCTCGCAGGCCCAACGCCGCCGCCACCGCCGCCAGCCACCATAGCGACGGGGATCATGGTCAGACCGTCCTTCTCCACCGGGTCCCCGAATACCCGACGCACGGTGAAGGTATCTCTCCAAAGCTCCATCATAGTGCCGAGGAACGGCATGCCAAACGCCCCCTTCTGGTCGTCGCTTAGAAGATGGTACCCCACGACGTGCCCACTTCTGCGTAGGCATCTAGGGCGTCACGGGTGTATGTCTGCTCAGTGTTCATCTACGAATGCGTTTGCCGAGGAACGACTTGCGAATGATTGAAAGCCCGCAGGTGAGTGGCGCCAAATCAGCCGCGGCCGCATAATTGCAGGGTTGTTGACGACCGACGCGTGCCTCGCGGAGGCAGGTTGGCCGCCCTATCGGAAGGCCGCACGTGAGCGTTGATACTGGCTCCGCAGGTGGGATCGAACTGTACGTGTACAGCGGCACCGGCAACACCCACCACGTTGCGGAAAGGTTCGCAGATGACGCGCGTTCACGCGGGCGTGCCGCACGCGTTGTCATGCTTGAGAACGTCGCTGAACAACTGCCCGCGATAAGGCTCATCGGCCTTTTCGGACCCACGCACGGGTTCACGACCACCTGGCCGATTCTCAGGGCAGCAATGACGATCCCCAACGTTCGCGGTCGCGATGCCTTCGTGCTGGTCACTCGTGGCGGCACGAAAGTCGCGGGCAAGGTCTTCGCTGGGTTCGAGGGAACCGCAGCTTGGCTCCCCGCAGCGCTACTGGCCCTCCGGGGAGCTCGCATTCGAGGCGTGGGCGCGATTGACATGCCTCTGAATTGGACGGTCATTGTGCCGTCTTTCGGCCCGTCGGCTGTTGAGGCTATCGTCGAGAGGGGAGACGAGCAGACCTCCCGATTCGCCGATCGCATTCTTGATGGTGAGACGGCGTTTGGTGGGCTTGGCCAGCTCTTCCTCGGCGTGTTGATTCTGCCGCTGTCCCTCGGCTACATGCTCATCGCGCGTTTGCTTCTCGCCAAGATGTTCTTTGCGGATGAGAAGTGCACGTCGTGCGGCACATGTGAGAAGAACTGCCCGCAGAGGGCCGTGGGGCTCCGAGGGCGGTCCCGCAAGCCGTACTGGACTTACAGCTGCCAGAATTGCATGCGCTGCATGTCCATCTGCCCGACCGAGGCGATCCAGGGCGGGCAGGCGTGGCTCGTGTTCTATATGTGGCTGGTTGCGTTGCCCGCAGGCGCAGTGGCGGCGGGTGCACTGCTTGATTCGGTGGGCGTCACCGGCGGCGTGATCTCCGGGGTCCTGTCGCTGGTCACAAGTTACGTTTGGATCATGATCGCCGTGTGGCTCGCCTACGGGATCCTTTGGCTCGGCCTGCTGGTTCCGGGGGTGCGCTTTGTGCTCTCAAGAGCAACATTGACCAGTCGGTATCGTAGATACAAAGGGCCCGACAGGTGCTCGTGATGACTTCAGGTGTCCGCTCAGCAGTGGGCATAGGGTAGGTGGCTGCCGGCGAAGCATCGCCGGCGTACACGAGTCGATAGGTGGGTGGTCAGTGTGTGCAGAAACATCCGAGTGCTGTTCAACTTCGAGCCGGTAGCAACTGACGATGAGATTCGCGCCGCGGCCACGCAGTATGTCCGAAAGATCAGTGGCTCTGCCAAGCCCTCCATCGCAAACCAGGCGGCCTTCGATCTGGCTATCGATCGAATCGCATCCGCGTCTTCGGAGTTGCTTGAGTCGCTTGTTACCAGCGCTCCTCCGAGGAATAGAGCGGTGGAGATTGCCAAAGCGCGCGAACGGGCGCGAAGCAGATTTGGAGAGACAACATAGTAGTAAAGAATACTTGACACCATGTCTGAA
>JAHIQC010000093.1 GCA_018902765.1 Actinomycetota bacterium
CGGCAAGGCAGCTTCAACCCCGGTGCCCACAACAGCGTCCCCTCCAACAACGATCGCGGAGGTCGTCTTCCATTCCGCGAGCGCACTGGTGGTCTGGGACGGGAGAGAGTCGCGACGAACGAGCAGCACGGGCACGTTAAGCGCAGCCGCGAGAGGTGCAGCAGCGGCGGCGTCAGGCCAACCCTCACCGCTGACGATCACGGCGCGAGTGGCTTCCCTGGTCGGGTCGTACATCTTCCTCGATATGGCCAGTGCCGTGTCATAGCGTGTGGCGCCTTCGAGTCGCTCGACCGAGCGAACCGTCGTTCGGCTCAGCAGTTCGGTTTGGATGTTGTCCGTAAGCGCGCTGCGCCCGCCGAGGAGCACAGCGGACTTGGCACCGAGCCGCGAAATCTCATCGGCTAAGCCGGGTGACAGGCCATCGGCGGCCGTGAGCAATAGCGGGGCCGACAGATGGCCAGCCAGTGGGACGCCCGTCAGGGCATCCGGATAGTCGCGTTCGGTAGCGATGACGACCGTGCGCGCACCCTCGGGGAAACCGACCTTGGATATCTCGATGGCGGTCTGTGCACGAGCCGCCCCGGCCACACGTCCCACATCGACACTCAGCTCACGTGAGACGAGGCCGTCATCGCCCCACAGATACATGCGATTGAAGAACGCGCTGTCGTCGTTGTTCCACTCGATGAAGGTCAGGCGCGCGTTTCCCGAGCCATCCTTCACGAACTGGGGATCAGCAAAGGCCGAGAGGGGCTCGTTAGGCGAGACACGCTCAGCGAAACTCCATGTGGCGCCATGGTCAGACGACACGAACCGCTCCAAACGACCGCCCCGACCGCGCTGGTTCTGACCGACAGCGCCGGCTGCTCCGTTTTCACCGACGACCACAACCGCCTCGATGGTCGCGCCGGCGCCGGGCGATATCGCGCCGGAATCGAAATGATGGTCAGTCTTGGCGATCGATGAGAAGCTCCATGCGCCTTCGACGAACCGTGCGAACGTCCAGGTGTAGGCATCGGGGCCGGCGCCTTCTCCGGTGAGGAACAATACACAGGGAGCACCGGAGGCGTCCTCTTTCACGCTGATCTCATTGACGGGCCGGGTTTGCGAGTCAAAGATGCGGACCCGCTCGTCTGCACTCGTGTGATCAAGGGGCAACCCCACCCCGACCCCTGCTGCGTCCGTCCATGTCCCGTCGGCCAGACGATGCATGTAGTAGGCATTCTGCCTGCCCCAAGCTACTCCGGAGGTGCGCACATAATTGTCGACCCACACGAACGCAGCGTGCACGGTTCCGCCCGTGCCTTGGCGAAAGTCGGCATACCACCAGGTATCCGGGGCACCCTCAAGCACGATCGTCGCCTCACCAAAGAGCTCTCGATCGACATTCGAGACTCGCATAGCCCAGTCATAGGCGCTCGTTCGGTAGAACAGCAGCAGACGTCCCGCGGCGTCCTGCATTACCTGTGGGTAGGTTCCTGCGGTGTCGATATAGGGAAGCTCATCCCACTCATCGATGGCGCCGGCCTCGGCCACTCGGGAGTGCAGCAGGGTTCGATTGTGGCCGCCGTATATCATGTGGAGCCGTCCGGCGGTGTCCACAAAGAGCGATGGGGCTCCATGCGTGTCAAGCGACAAGGGGTTGGTCCCGGCCCTATACGGTCCGTCCCAGACCCCGGTCGCCTCATCGTAAGACGCGACGTAGGGGTCGTAGCCCGGACCTTGATATGCGATGTAGGTGACCGAACCTATGCGAACTGAGGCCGGATGAATCGCCATCTCGGACAGCGTGGCTTCACTCGCACCATTCTCGGCGAAGAACGGCTTCTCGACGGCATGCGCCAGCGAAGGAGTCGACCCGAGAAACACGAGAAGTCCGAGCACAAGGCGCACACAGCGCCGCAATTGATAAGTGAAAGTGTCCATATCGCTCACAGGTTAGCACTTCGCCGCGACACACGTTCTTATGAACCGGGCGAATTCCACAGAGCGATCGGGACTTAGCGCACCTCGGTACGCAAGATCACCGTCACCCCGGCAGGGATAAGCTTTCCAGGCAAGGGCTCTTGCTTGGCGACGACCGATCCGGGCAAGATCACGATCGCCCCACCACTGCTCGCGGTCGTCACCTTCAGGCCCAGGTCTCCCAGCTCCTTGAGAGCCTGCGCCACCGCCAGACCCTCGACATCAGGCATCATCCGCATCACAGGGCCTCGGGAGACCGTGAGGCGTACCTGCTCGCCGCGCAGAACCTCCGCGCGTGCGTCGGGATACTGGGCCAGCACCTCACCCACAGGACGCGGGCTGTGTTCAAACTGCTGACGCACCGCAAACTCGAGGTCTCGCAAGAACTCGCGTGCTTCTTTCGAGTCACGTCCCACCACACCTGGCACCATAGTGGTTCGCGGACCAAGGGACACAACGACGTCGACACGCGTGTCTTGCGGAAGCGAGGTTCCCGCGACCAGATTCTGCTCGATCACGATGCCTTCGGGAAACCGCGTGTCAAAGCGGTCGGTGACGCGACCTCTTCTCAGCCCAGAACTTTCCACGAGCTGACGTGCTTCATCGTACGGCTTGCCGACCAGTCGCGGCACGCGCACGAGTTCCTTGCCGGCGACCGTCACTTGCACAAGGGAGCCGGGCCGCGCACCGCTCCCGGGGCGTGGGCGCTGATCGACTATGGTGCCCACGGACTCCGGGACGTCCTCGTCATAGCGGACCTCGCCTAGTACGAATCCCTCTCGTTCCAGCACTGATGAGGACATGATGAGACGCCGACCGATCAGGTCAGGAACGGGTTCGCCGCCGCAACCGGGCACGAGGGCCAGTATCGCGAGCGCGATCAGGAATGCGACGATCCGTCGCAGGGACATGCCGGTATCCCTCCACGTATGCAATGCGAGCGCAAGGCGCTTTGCGACACCACCATCAGCCGCCCGCGCGTCACCAGCGTACCATGGCGAAGCGGCCAGAATCCCCGCTTCGGGCGAAGGTATTTCACCTCACCACATGCGGCGCCAGCCGTCGCGCAGCTCGATCTTGGCTGGGACGCCGAACAGCTCACTGAGCATCTCGTCGGAAAGCATCTCGGACACGGGACCGTCGCGCAGGACCCGCCCCTCTTTGAGCAGCACGACCCGGTCGATCTGCGGCACGATGTCGTCGACGTGGTGGGTGACGAGCACGATTCCGCGTCCCGCTCGGGCAAGCTGACTGACCGCATGGCGCACGTGGTACGCGCTTCCCGGGTCAAGACCCGCGCACGGTTCATCGAGAACGAGCACCTGCGGATCGTGCACGAGCGCCCGTGCGATTATCGCGCGCCTCGCCTCGCCGGTGGACAGCGTGCTCATCGTGCGGTTCGCCAGATGCGAGATGCCTAAACTCGCGAGCAGTTCCTCGGCATGGGAACGCATGGTTCGAGTGAGTCGCTGATGGCGGTAAAGGCCTATGGAGCCGAAGTAGCCCGAGAGCACCGTATCGATCACAGGGATCGACAGGTCGTAGGTCTCCTGGAGGCTGAAAGACACCACGCCGAGGAACGAGCGGGCCTCGAGCAGATCGATGCGCTCGCGTCCGTACATCAGCACGGGTGCGGGTTGGCCGGCCTCAGGCGCCAGCGGTCGGATATCGCGCGTGAGCAGACCGATGAGCGTGGACTTACCCGAGCCGTTGGGGCCCAGAATCGCCACCCTCTCGCCGACGCCGATCACAAGCTCGTCGATGTGAAGGATGGTAGCGCCGTCGCGGGTGACGCGTGCGTCGGTGAGTTTGAGAAGCGGTTCTGTCGGATTCATGAGTGCATCGTAACGCAGTATCGGTGGCGCGATAGCCACTGGCTAGCCGCAAATCCCGACCCGCTGCGCGTTCACCCTCGCTTCAGAAACGCGAACTGCTCCTGCAGCGCGTCGCGCATGACCTGTACGCGTGCGACGGGATCCAGCTCGGATAGCTCATCGCGAATGCGATCACGAACAACCGCGATGTGCTCTGAGCGTCGATCGATACCGCGATCGGCCAGAAGCGCGAGCCCGCCTGCCAAGAACATGCCGGGAATCGCCCAAGCCAGGAAGCCCCGCTTGCGGCGAACGATCCCGAACACCCCGAACCCTGCTCCCGTCCCGAGCATGAGAAGGCCCACGAACATCTCGAGTACCGACTTCTCAGGAACGCGCTCGACTATCGAGGCAGGGATGTGATCTTCGAACCAGTTGGCTTCCATCATCGTGAGTATCCCTTCCGTGTGCTTGCCCTTAGAATCTCTATGTTCCCGTCTTGGTGCGCCGATTCACTCAAAGAGCATCATCATTGCCGCCGGCGTACAGCTGTCGCATCATGAGGTCCAGCGTATCTCACCGCGGTTCTCGCCACAGTTCTCACCGCAGATCGCCCAGGTGACCGGGAGCATCCATGCAAGACATCCCCAGCGGCCTTGATCGATTCGTCGGCGAGCATGCCGAGGAGACCTTAGCTTGGCTGCTCAACTCAGATGAGCCCTGGGCCGAGTGGGTCACCCGAACGCGCATTCTCGGTGAGGACCCCGCGAGCGACCCGGCGCGAGACGCGCGCTTGCGAGTCGTGGCCGATCCGGCCGTCGCCGGGCTCATCGGCTCTCTGCCGCCTTGGGGCGGCGAGGACGTCTCAGGCCACCATAGCCCCGCGTACCTCCCGAACCGACTGAACCTGCTGGCCGACATGGGTCTGCGGGTGGGCGATAGCCCGGTGCTCGATTCGCGACTCGAGCAGCTGATGGAGCATCAAGACCGCGAGGGGCGCTTCCTTTCACTGGGCAGGGCACCCGGTAGACCCAAGCCCGAGTGGGGTTCGCTCTCATGCGATACGAACGTGATCACCGACGTGCTGATGCGCTTCGGTATGGCCAGCGAGCCGTCGGTGCAGCGCGCGCTCGGTCGCATACTCGCCGACGCGGCCAAGACGCCCCAGGGACGCGCGTGGCAGTGCATCCCTGAGAGCACCTCGCGATGGCGCGGCCCGGGTCGCAAGGCCGACGTCTGTCCCCAAGTCACCTTGGAGGGCCTGCGCGCGCTCTCCCACCTGCCAGCGGCAAAACGCCCCGCCTGGATGATCGATTCTGCCCGCACACCCCTTGAAGTGTGGCGCCGGCGCGTCGACGAACGCCCCTACATGTTCGGGCACGGCTATCAGTTCAAGAGCGTAAAGTGGCCGAACTTCTGGTACGACGCCCTGTGGGCGCTCGAGACACTGGGCCGGTTTCCCGAGCTGTGGCACGGGCCTGCAGCCCAAGAGTCCGACCGCGTGGCTCTGACCGAGATGCTGGCCTGCCTCATCGCGTACAACTTCGATCCGGACGGCCGCGTCACTCCTCGGCGTACCTACAAGGGTTTCGAGGGATTCAGTTTCGGGAGCAAGAAGGGGCCTTCGCCGTTCGCGACGGCGCTCTCGCTCGCGGCTCTAGCGCCATTCTCAGAACTTGCCGAGGAGACCCTGGCGATAGACGTCACCACCCTTGCGAGCTCGAAGGGCGGCTCGGGCACGGCAGTGCCACCGAAGCGCGGCAATCCGCCCGCCGTCTGCCCGGTACCTGTCGCGCACTTGACGGTGAGTCCTGAACAGGCGATGGCTCACGTGCTCACGCGCCAGCACCTGGCGAGCCGCTGGGACGCGGGTAGCGTCGAGTCGGTGACCGCGGATCTCGTGGGGCTGCACAACGCGAGCCTGACCACTCCGTACGTCTCACTCTCGGCCAGGGTCGATGGATTCATGAAAGGCCAGCTCGACTCGGCGCTCTATGATCGTCGCTCGCTGGTCCGGTTCCGCTGTATGCGCGGAACCGTCTTCACCGTGCGGCGCGAGCTGCTCCCGATCATTTTCGCGGCGACGAGCTTTCCCGTCATCCGCTTCGCGAGGCGCCACGCGGAGTTTCGAGGCGTCACCCGCGAGGTCTACGAGGAGATGAAACCGAGGATCCTCGATGCACTCGAAGGCGAGCCTTTGCCAACGGCGCTCATCAGGGAGCGACTCGGAACGCACGTTCATGGCGACGTGGCAGCGGCGATAAACCTGATGTGCGCCCAAGGTCTGCTGCTGCGCGACCGACCTGTCGGCGCCTGGCAAGATAGGCGAGCGACCTATGTCGCCCTCGAGCAGGCGCTGCCCGAGATCCGACTCGACTCGGTCACCGAGGACGACGCCGTGCTCTCGCTCGTGCGCTCGTATGTGCGCGGCTTTGGCCCGGTGAGCGTCAAAGATGTGTCCTGGTGGCTCGCAATCGGTCGCCAGCGCGTCGAGCGCGCGCTCGAACAGCTGGAGGGCGAGGTCGTCGAGGTGTTCATCGAGGGTCAGCCCGAGCCGCTCTTGCTGCACGCTGCGGATCTGGACGAGCTTTCCTCGGCAAGTCTGTCCGAGGAGCCGCACGTGGTGCTGCTGCCCACCATGGACTCGCTCGTAATGGGATATGCGAGCCGCGGCCGGCTCATCGCCGATGAGTACGCGCCGTTCGTATTCGATCAGTCGCGCAACATGCCGGCCACGGTGCTTGTGAACGGGCGCATCGCGGGGGTGTGGGATACGACCGGGCCAGGTGTTGAGCCCGCGCTGCTCTTGCATCTGTTCCCCGGGACCGACCCGGATGCGGCACGTGTCGCGAAGGCAAAAGCGGCCGAGACGGGGGCGTTCTGGTTCGACCGCGAAGTCTCGGTGCGAATGGTCGAGAGCATGATCCCTTTGCAGGATCGGCCGATCGGGTGCGTGAATCGCCCGCTGCGTCCGTGAGCGATGCGAGGCAGCAGCGCTAGAGAGCAGCCGCGATGCGCGCTGCCACCCGCGCGTTCGAGTACACGAGCTGCTTGTTGGCGTCTTCCGTGACGCCACCAGAGAGCTCATGCAGCCTCGCAAGCAGGAAGGGTGTCACGGCTTTGCCATGGATCCCGGCCTCTTCGGCCTGCAGAAGCGCGGTCGCCGTCCACGAGTCGAGCTCAGAGCGCGGAATCTCGTATTCGACCGGAATCGGATTGGCGATCACCGTGCCACCACCCATGCCCATCTCCCGGCGCGCTCGAAGCGCTGCTGCGATCTGCTCGACGGAATCGACGCGATAGTCGACACCGTGACCGCTCGTGCGGGAGTAGAAGGCGGGAAACTCGTCGGTCTGATAGCCGAGGACCGGCACACCGTGCGTCTCGAGCACTTCGAGCGTGAGCTCGAGGTCCAGAATCGACTTGGCGCCAGCGCACACGACGGCCACCTCGGTGCGTGCGAGTTCGAGCAGATCGGCGCTCACATCGAAGCTTCGCTGCGCACCCCGGTGCACGCCGCCGATACCGCCGGTCGCAAAGACACGGATTCCCGCCATCGCGGCTACGAGCATCGTTCCGGCGACCGTAGTGGCGCCATCGGCTCGGGCAGCCACGAGAAGCGGTATATCGCGCCGAGATGCTTTTGCGATTCTTTCGCTGCCCGCGGTCGCTAGGTGTTCGATCTGCTCGCGAGAAAGCCCCACGACCAGTCGACCGGCGATTATCGCGATCGTCGCCGGGACCGCACCTTGTTCGCGTATGACCCTCTCGGCCTCAAGCGCGCACTCCACGTTCGCGGGAAACGGGAACCCATGCGAGATGATGGTCGATTCCAGCGCCACCACAGGAACACCTGAGGCTAGCGCCTCGGCCACTTCGGCGGCGATATCAAGAATCCCTGACCCAGCGCTCATGACGCACCCGCTTTCATGATGTGATCGACCGCCTCGAGGCTGACCTGTCGGCTCACGGTCTCCTCGGCCATCAATGTGAGCGCGGCCAGGGCAGAGGCGAAGCGCACCGCCTCGCCCATCCCGACTGCCGCGAGCCTGCTGTATGCAATGCCGGCCGAGAACGCATCGCCGGCCCCGGTAGCGTTCACGACTCCGACCCTGAACGCGGGCGCATGCCCTTCGTCGGACCCTTGCACCCAGAACGCTCCTGCCTGGCCTGCGGTCACGACGGCGGTCTTGGCACCCAGGTCGCACAGTCGTCTCGCTGTCGATGCAGCATCGGCGGCGTCTTCAGGTTCGATGCCGAGGATCTTGGCAGCCTCGATGATGTTGCATTTGAGAACGTCGATCGAGGCGATGATCGGCAGTACGCGTACGGACTTGGCGGTGGAGACCGGGTCGAACAGTATCGGGCAACGCGCGTTTTCGGCCAGCCAAGCCAGTGACTCCGGCGCGAGATTCGCGTCTGTCACGAGCAGGTCCGCGGATTGAATGAGCTCGCGCCTAAGATCGAGCTCGGCGGGTGTGAGCAACTCAAGCGCGCGCATGTCGGACATGGCCAAAGCCATGTCGCCCTGGTCGTCGAGAATGGCCACGTACCTGGAGCCCGGCACTCCGTGTGCCTGGAGCGATCCGCTCGTGTCCATCCCAAGTTCGCGGCAGTGAGCTTCGAGGTGTGTGCCCGCCTCATCGGCGCCGAAAGCGGTGACGAGCGAGGTTCGAACACCCAGGCGCACGAGGTTTTCCGCCATGTTGCGGCCAACGCCTCCTGGAGACGAGCAGATGGCAGCCGGGTTCGAGTCCCTGGCCACAAGCGGGCTACCGGGAGTGCCCACGATGTCGGTGTTGGCGCCGCCAACGACCACCACACGCTGGCTTGCCGAGACCGCACCTGAGCTCATACGGGATCCCTTTGGATCGGGCAGGTCATGCAGTGGCAGCCCCCACGGCCCTTGCCGAGCTCCGAACCCTCGATCTCGATGACTTCCACTCCCGCGTTTCGCAGCGCGGCATTGGTGTGCACGTTCTTTGAGTACGCGAGTACCACTCCGGGCTCGAGCGCCACCACATTGTTGCCGTCATCCCATTGCTCGCGCGCCGACTGGAACACATCGCCGCCCGTCGGGACGACGCGCAGCTTGGACACGCCGAGTGCATCAGCGACCGCAGAAACAAGGCCGTCCTCCTCGGCGATCTCGAAAGCATCCTCGCTCTCACCGGGACGCACGCTAAAGACCTGCATGCTCTCGACGACCGGAGGGAACAGGGTGACAGCATCGCGGTCCACGAAGCTGAACACCGTATCGAGATGCATGTACGCGCGGTCCTGAGCCATCCGGCACGCAATGATGCGCTCGGCGCCTTCGGAGACGAACAATGAGCGTGCGAGGTGCTCCACCATGCGGCCGGTAGAGCGCTGGCCCATGCCCACCACAACGGTGCCGTTGCCTATCGGCATCACGTCCCCACCCTCGAGCGACGCACTTTGGCCAAAGTCCTCGACCGCGAACCGTCCTGAGTCCCCTGCGGGCGGATACCAGAACTCGAACTCAGCGCCGGTGAACGCCGGGTGATAGCGATAGATGGTCGACATGTTCACGACCTCGAGCCTGCGCGCATGCCAGAACAGCGGCGGCAGCACCACGCCTCCGTAGAGCCACGCGCTCGAGTCGCGAGTGAACATTGTGTTGGGCAGCGGTGGCAACACGAAGGTCTCGGGGCACGCCAGCATCGCGCCAAGCGAACGGCGGTTGAGCGCAGCTGCATCGAGCCCTTCAAGCTCGGACATGAGCAATCCGCCCACAAGGTGCTCCGCGAGGCGTTCCGATGGCATTTCGAGCAGAAATGAGCGCAGCTCTGAAACCATCGAAAGCCCGACGGTGTACGAGGACGCGGCCCGGTCGACCACGAAATGCCGCGCCTCACTGGAGTGCTCAAGCGTCTCGGCCAGCAGCTTCTCGAGGTACAGGACCTCGACTCCCCGACTTCGCATCGCCTCGCACATCGCGTCATGCTCGCTTTGCGCGCGCTCGACCCACACGAGGTCGTCGAACAGATACTCCTCGCGGTTGCGCGGGGTCAGTCGCTCGAGAGCTAGACCCGGCCGGTGGACGAGCACTTTGCGAAGGCGCCCCACTTCCGAGTGCACACCGAAACCAGTCATCGACGCCCCGTTCCATCGGGTTTGAACCGTGCCCTCCCATGGTAGCGCGAACCAGCGGCGTATCCCATCAGCGCTATGCAACATATGCGCGTTATGATTCACAAGAACTATGACGGGCGAGGCGGAGGTCGAGTTGGCTGACACGGCGTACGAGAGCGCATTGGCGCAGTTCCTCGGCAGGTATGAGGGATATGCGGCAGCGATGCCCGATGAGATGAGGGCGAGCGAGTACGCACGGCTCGACTCGCTCGGCCACACCTACCTCGACTACACCGGCGGCGGTCTGTACGCCGAATCACAGCTTCGCGCCCACCACGAGCTGCTCTCGCAGGGCATCTTTGGCAATCCACACTCTCATAACCCGACGTCGCTCGCGGCCACGAAGCTCGTGGAGGAGGCACGCGACAAGGTGCTCGCGTTCTTCAATGCGGATCCTGACGAATACGACGTGGTGTTCACCATGAACGCGAGCGGTGCGCTCAAGCTCATCGGCGAGTCTTATCCGTTCGAGGCCGGCTCGTGCTACCTGCTGAGCTACGACAACCACAACTCCGTGAACGGCATCCGCGAGTTCGCGCGCCGAGGTGGTGCGCAGATCACCTACGTGCCGGTCCGCAAGCCCGAACTGCGCCTCGATGAGGACCTCGTCCGCCGAGGACTCACGGCCGCAACCTCATGCGAGCACCGCCTGTTCGCCTACCCCGCACAGAGCAACTTCTCGGGCGTGAAGCACCCGCTTGAGTGGATTGACGAGGCCCAGGACCTGGGCTGGGACGTCCTTTTGGACTGCGCAGCGTTCGTGCCCACGAACCGACTCGACCTGTCGGTCGTCAAGCCCGAGTACGTGCCGATCTCCTTCTACAAGATGTTCGGCTACCCGACCGGCTCAGGCGCGCTCATCGCGCGTCACGAGGCACTCGCCAAGCTGCGCCGGCCCTGGTTCGCCGGCGGCACGATCACGCTCGCAAGCGTGCAGGGCGACGGCTGGTTCAACCTGGCGTCGGGCCACACCGGCTTTGAGGACGGCACCGTCGATTACCTGGGACTGCCCGCCGTGCGCATCGGCCTGGAACACCTCGAGCGCATCGGCATCGAGAACGTCCATGCGCGCGTCGTGGGCCTGGCCGACTGGCTGCTCGAGCGCATGTCCACGCAGCTTCACTCCAACGGCGCCCCGATGTTTCGCGTCTTCGGTCCTGAGACCATGGACCGCCGAGGAGCGACCATCGCGTTCTACCTGCTCGACCCAGAAGGCGCTGTCTACGATGTGTACCGGGTCGAGGAGATGGCCGGCGGCCGCAACATCAGCGTGCGGACCGGGTGCTTCTGCAACCCAGGCGACGGAGAAGTGGCTCACGACATCACCCCCGATGAGATGTCGAGCTGCTTCAGCGATCCCGAGATTCCCGTGACACTCAAGGATTGTCAGCGACTCATCACTGACTCAACCGGCAAGGTACCCAACACGATCCGCGTGTCGCTGGGAATTGCCTCGGACTTCGCCGATGTGTGGCGGTTTTCTGAGTTCTGCGATGGGCTGCGCGATGTTCCTGCGAGCAAGATCTAGTCGAATCGGTGTGAGGCCTTGCGCGCATTCTCCTCGGCAGGTGCGATACTGATGGACGGAGTTCGGGTATCCGCAAGGCATAGGCGTATCGGGCGACGCGCGTTCTTCTGCTGGGAATCCGGAAGGCGCGCTTTGATTTGTGCCCGATCGCTCGGCCGCAAGGGAGAGTGGGGGGACCGGATGGAGCATCGCAAAGATGCCACAGCCAAGCTCATGGCGAGCTCGGCGATCGTATGGCTGATTTGGGCAATCACGCTCGGCCTGTGGCAGGCGCTGGAGTTCATCGCGCCGGATCTGTTCGCGGGGATACCTTGGCTCGTGTTCCCCCGGATGCGTCAGACCCACGTCAACGGGCTCGCGTTCGGGTGGCTATCGATGGCCATGATCGCAGCGTGGTACTACATCACTCCACGTTTGACCCGTTCACCCATCTACTCCGAGACCCTCGGAATTGTGACCGGCTGGGCCTGGAACCTCGGTCTGGCCATAGGTGTCATCGGCCTGAGGCTCGGCTACACGCAGGCACGTGAGTACGCCGAACTCGCGTGGCCGATCGACGTGGTCATTCTGATTCTTTTGCTCTTGACCGGGTTCAACCTGTTCATGACTATCAGGAGGCGCACGGTCGAACACCTCTATGTGAGCCTTTGGTACATCATGGGTTCGCTCATCTGGTTTCCGATCGTGTTCGCCATCGGCAACGTGATCTGGGCGCCACCGACCGGGGCACTCCCGGGGCTCAACGATGCCATCTGGGGATGGTTCTACGGTCATAACATCCTCGGGCTGTGGTTCACGACCGGCGCCGTCGCGATTCTGTACTACATCATCCCTAAGGAAGTGAAGCAGCCGCTGTACGGCTACACACTCGCGCTCGTCGCGTTTTGGTTCCTGGCATTCTTCTACAGCGCTGTCGGAACGCACCATATCCTCCAGGCACCCGTGCCCGGATGGCTTAAGACGGTGGCGGTGGTCAGTTCAGTTGGACTGCTGATTCCGGTCAGTGCGTTCATCATCAACACGTTCATGACATTACGAGGGTCTTGGCGAGCCCTCTATTACTCGATCCCACTTCGTTTCGCCGTCACCGGCGCGACGTTCTACCTGCTCGTGAGTGTCCAAGGCTCGCTCCAGGCTCTGCGCAATGTCAACCAGTTCGTACACTTCACGAACTGGACCGTGGCGCACGCTCACCTGGCACTGTTGGGCTTCGTTGCCTTCACGATGTGGTCTGCGATGTACTACATGTTCCCGAGGATGTGCGGGTGCCCCATCTACAGTGAGCGTTTGGCCTGGATCCACTGGTGGCTGACGTTTCTGGGGTTCATCGGCTTCTTCTCGGTACTCACCGCCGCGGGCCTCGTGCAAGCGGGAGCTTCGGCGCAGGGAATTCCGGTGATCCAGGTCCTCCCCGGGATTCGAGGATTGTTCATCGGAAGGGCCGCCACAGGCACGATGATCATCGTCGCCCAGTACATCTTCGCCTACAACATCTTCATGACGGCCAGAGGCAAACACTCACGAGCCGAGACCGCCATCGATGCCCGAAAGACCGAGACCGCCGCGACCGCGCCTGCGGGCATCTAGCGAAAGGAGAGTCGCCATGAGAATGACACCCAAGCTCATCGTAATCGGCGGACTCGCCGTGGTGCTATCGGTCGTGGCGTTCGTGGTGTTCCTGCCATACGCCGTGTTCAATCCCGAGCCCACGATCAACACCAACCCCTACACCGAGCTCGAGGCCGAAGGTCGCGACCTGTACGTGAGCAATGGATGCATGTACTGCCACAGCCAGTTCACGCGGCCCAATGATGTGACCACCTCCCGACCGAGCCAGGCTGGCGATTTTGCCTACGATCAGCCGCATCAGCTCGGAACGCTTCGCACGGGTCCGGATCTGGCCAACATCGGTCTCAAGCGCGGAGACGTCTGGGAGAAAGAGCACCTCAAGGATCCGCGAAAGTTCACCCCGAACTCGATCATGCCGCAGTTCTCGTTTTTGTCCGAGCACCAGCTGGATGCTATCGCCGCGTATCTGAACCGCCTTGGCAACAAGGAAACGGCATCGACCGACCTGATGATTCCAGAGAAATACGGCGATCTTGAGGTGCCGTACCACATAGGGGATGCGAAAGCGGATGATCTGTGGAACCGCGGCCGCGAGATCTAC
>JAHIQC010000094.1 GCA_018902765.1 Actinomycetota bacterium
AGAGTCGTAGACATGCGACACGCCCGACAGCACGGTGTTGGGCAGCTCCTCGATGGCGCGCAGCGCCTCGGACATGTGTGCGAGCCGATCGCCCATGTTGCTACCCAGACCCAGAAACACCCGCATCGAATACTCCTTTGTCAGGCCTTCTCGCGAAGGGCGTCTATCACCTTGAGCGCTTGCACGGTCTGGGCGACGTCATGCACCCGCGCGATGGCCGCGCCATGCTCTACCGCCCATACCGCTGACGCGAGGCTGCCCCCAAGCCGATCGTCCGGGCGCCGGGTTCCGGTCAGCACGCCGATGAAACGTTTGCGCGAGACTCCTACAAGCACCGGGTACCCGAAAGCGGCCAGCTCAGGCAGTGCACGCAACAGGGCGATGTTGTGTTCGAGCGTCTTGCCGAATCCGATCCCGGGATCGATCGCGATGCGCTGGCGCGCAACACCCGCGCGTTCGAGCGTGAGCGCGCGATCCAACAGATACTCGCGCACCTGCACCACGACATCATCGTAGTGCGGCTCATCTTGCATCGATCCCGGCTCGCCGAGCATGTGCATGATCACCACGCCCGCATCGCATGTAGCGACAACCGCTACCATCTCGGGATCCCGAAAGCCGCTCACGTCGTTCACGATGCTGGCGCCGACCTGCACGCAGGCGCGAGCCACCTCAGCATGTCGGGTGTCGATGGACACGGGCACGCTCAGATCCTGCGCCAGACGCTCGACCACGGGACGGACCCGGGCAAGCTCGTCTGCACCGTTGAGCTCGGCTGCGCCTGGCCGTGTCGATTCCCCGCCAACATCAACGATGTCGGCGCCCTGCGCCGCGAGCTGCAAACCGCCCTCAAGTGCCGACACGGGATCGTCGTACGTACCGCCATCGGAGAATGAATCAGGGGTGACGTTCAGTATCCCCATCACAAGGGCCCGATCCAGGCTCAACGAGAACGAGCCGCAGCGCCATATCGAGGACATGCTATCTGCCCTTGATCAGCGACATCGCCTCAGAGCGCGTGGCGGCGCTTGTCAAGAAGATACCGCGCACCGCGCTCGTGGTGGTGATCGCGCCAGGCTTCTTGACGCCCCGCATCGACATGCACAGGTGCTCCGCCTCGATCACAACGAGCACGCCTGCCGGCGCGAGGTTTTCCATGATGGTGTCGGCGATCTGCGAGGTGAGCCGCTCTTGGACCTGCGGACGCTTCGCGAACACATCCACGACCCGCGCCAGCTTGGACAGACCGCAGATGCGACCGTCCTTGCCCGGGACATACGCCACATGAGCGCGACCCATGAACGGCACCAGATGGTGCTCACACATTGAGTACAGCGAGATGTCGCGCACCAGCACCATCTCCTGGTGACCCTCATTGAAGGTCACGCAGAAGTGCTCGGCGGCATCCTGTTCCACACCGGCGAATATCTCTGTATACATATCAGCGACCCGCCGAGGAGTGTCGAGGAGACCCTCGCGCTCGGGATCCTCACCGATGCCCTCGAGCATGAGTTTGACACCTTGAATGATCTTGTCGCGATCCATGGGCACCCTTTCATTTCGACGACGCCGCATTCCTGGCGCGTCGCCAAGCAGGGACAGCGTAGCGCATCGCAGTGCCCAAGTTGAGCCCCGGCCTGCCGATTCCCTTAGCCGAAGACCTTGACGAAGGAGATGACCGCTGGTCCAAGGACCACGATGAGTGTCGCTGGCAGGATGCAGATCACGAGGGGGAAGACGAGCTTGACCGGTGCCTTCTGCGCGGCCTCCTCGGCATACTGGCGACGCTTGACTCTCATCTCAGTTGCTTGCGAGCGCAGCACCCCGCTCACCGATATCCCGAACACATCGGCTTGAACGATCGCCATGATGAAGCCGTTCAGCTCGGGCACCTCGGTACGCTGCGCGAGCCGCCTCATCGCGTCGCTGCGCTTCACGCCAGCCTGGACCTCCTGCAAGACGCGGCCGAACTCCTCGGACAGAGGGCCCGTGGTGTTGCGAACCAGCTTGGCCATCGCCTGATCGAACCCGAGGCCCGCTTCGACCGAGATGGTGAGCATGTCGAGCATGTCGGGCAAGGCGCGCCTGATCGCCGAACGCCGCGCGCTCACTCTCGACGACAGCCATAGATCAGGAACGACGAATACGACCAAGGTGAGCGGCAGCACGCCCACGATCCACGCAGCAGGTCCGAATGGACGCAGAACCGACACGCCGATGAACAATCCTGCGATCCCCAGTGAGGCCAGAACCTTGGTTGCCATGAAACGGCCAGAGTCGATTCCGTTGGGGCTGCCCGCTAAGACGAGTTTGTGCTTCACGGATTCCGAGTACCCGTGCGGTGTGATCGCCGTACCGAAATCGCGCAATCGGGCCGCGATCGGAGACAGAACCCGATCACCGAAGGGGCGAAGTAGCGGTTCGACCTGCTTGGCCTGAGTCGCTTCGTAATCCGTCATTCGGCGCAGGCGCCTCGTGACCTGGAGCTCCTCGGAAAGGACCGTGGAGAGCACCACGTACACGCAAACCACGACAACGCCGAAGGTAAGAATCGTGACCACAGACAGCATCTCAGATCTCCACCTTCATCGCCTGGGTCAGCCAGAACGACCCGACCGCCAGTAGTGACAATCCGCCCGCGAGCATGAGCCATCCCAGAGTGGTCGTGAACATCAGATTCATGTACGTCGGGTTCACGGTGAACAGCACGATCGCTTCAACAAACGGAAGTGCGATCAAGATGATGGCCGAAAGCCGACCTTCGGCGGTGAGCGCGCTGACCTGCCGACGCAGCGCGGCGCGATCCCGAA
>JAHIQC010000095.1 GCA_018902765.1 Actinomycetota bacterium
CGGCGATTTTCGCGGGACCGGGTACCATATTGGGCAAGGGAGACATCGCCCAGGTCGACATCGCGCCGACGGTTGCGTCGCTTCTCGGCATGCGCATTCCGCAACAGTCCGTAGGCCGCGTGCGCGACGACATCATCGCCGACTCGGAAGGCATGGTTGCGATCGGCGAGAAGCAGTACCTGGCCTTTGCGCGCGTGTACGCGTCCAGGATGGGCGAGAGCGCGGGCGTCGGAAAGGCCCAGCGCTACGATGAGGTTGAGGCAGCTCTGTCCAAGATCGATGACGCGCGTCTTGTGAAGGACCGCGAGGCTCGACTGCCCATAGCTTTGGCAGGAGCTGGCGCTGCGTTGCTCGCGCTTGCCTTGTTGTTCGCCGCCTCATGGCGGGCTGGGGTTGCGGCTATGACCGGGACCCTCGCGTACTACGCTGTCTACAACGGCCTGTATTTTTGGGTGCACGGATACCTGTGGTCGTTGTCGGCCTTCAACACCGAGGAATACGTACAGTCGTTCTTCTACATGCGTATGGCTGAAGCTGCTCTGGCCGCGCTGATCGGATGCGTGGTTGCAGCGGCCGTGTACCCGCTGCTGCGCGCCCGACCGCGCGCCCCTCGTAGCGGTTTCCTCGGCGGGTGGGTTGCTTTGGGGCCGGCCACGACGCTGTCTATCGTTGCCACTCTCGCCATTCAGGTGGCTTGGTTCTTCTGGGCGTGGGGGGCCGACGTGGTTTGGCGGCTTCCCGACCTCAAGTGGGGATTCAAGTACGATCTCGATCTGACACAGATCACGGCAGCGGGCGCTGTCGCGCTGTTGGCGCCGGTGGTCACTTACCTGGTGGGGCGGTATCATCCGAAAGTCCGTAATGCGGCGGCCGAGGAGTAAGCCTTCATGGCGATCAAAGACCTGCGCGAGTTCATCGCGCTTTTGGAAAGCAAGGGACAGCTCAAGCGAATCACGGCCGAAGTGGATCCGCTGCTTGAGATAGGCGAGATCACAGACCGCGTGAGCAAGTCAGGTGGTCCGGCGCTGCTGTTCGAGAACCCGATCGATCGCGCCACCGGCACCCGATATGCGACTCCGGTCGTCATCAACCTCATGGGCAGCTACGAGCGCATGGCCTGGGCCTTGGGCGTCGACGCAGATACCGGCACCTGGCGCGATCTTGATGCAAAGGCAAAGCAGATCATGGAGCTTCTGCCCTTGGATGCTCCAGCTTCGGTCATGGACAAGCTCGGTATCGCGAAGAACCTCGCCGGGCTTGCTGGTTCGGGAGCAAAGACAGTGAAGCGTGCTCCGGTCCAAGAGATCGTTCTTCGCGGTGACGATGTGGATCTTTCCAAGCTTCCCGTGCTCACGACCTGGCCCGAGGATGGGGGACCGTTCATCACCCTGCCTCTCGTCGTGACCGCAGACCCCAAAGGCAAGCCCAACGTCGGCATGTATCGCCTGCAGGTCTTCGATAAGAACACGACCGGTCTTCACATCCACGAGCACCACGACGGCAACAAGAATCTGCGCGCGTGCAAGGCTGCGGGGATGTCTCGCGTGCCGGTGAGCGTGGCGCTGGGATCGGATCCGGTTACCATCTTTTCGGCATCGGCTCCCGTGCCTCCCATCATCGATGAGTACCTGTTCTCGGGCATCCTGCGCGGCGAGAGCGTGGAGGTCGTCAAGTGCATCACCAACGACCTGCTGGTACCGGCCCACGCCGAGATCATCCTTGAGGGTTGGTGCGATCTCGAAGAGACTCGATGGGAGGGTCCGTTCGGCGATCACACGGGGTACTACTCGCTCGCTGACGACTTCCCCGTGTTCCATGTCGAGGCCATCACCATGCGCTCCGACGCCATCTACCCCACGACCATCGTGGGTCGCCCTCCGATGGAGGACTGCTACATGGCCAAGGCCACGGAGCGAATCTTCCTGCCGGTCATAAAGGCAATGATGCCCGAGGTTGTCGATTACGACCTGCCGCTCGAGGGCGTGTTCCACAACTGCGCGATCTTCCAGATCAAGAAGGAGTTCGCCGGCCAGGCGGTCAGGGTCATGAACTTCGCGTGGTCGATGGGGCAGATGATGTTCACCAAGTACGTCATCGTGGTCGACGAGGATGTCGACTGTCATGACTACTCTCAGGTGGCGTGGCGTTGCTTCAACAACGTGGATCCGGGTCGAGACATCCTCATCAGCAAGGGGCCGCTCGACCGCCTCGACCACAGCAGCAATCATGAGAGCTTCGGGTTCAAGATGGGCATCGACGCAACACGCCCGATCGCGAACGAAGGTCACGACCGCGAGTGGCCCGAAGCGCTTGAGATGGACGCTGACGTCAAGGCGCGGGTCGACGCCATGTGGAACGAGCTCGGCCTGTGAGCAAGGCGTCCTCGACGAACCCGACTCCGGGCAAGGTCAAGCTGTTCCTCGAGCTTGTGAAGTTCGAGCACTCGATCTTCGCCTTGCCCTATGCCTACATCGGGGCACTGTACGGTGCCGGGCAGGTCACCCCTGGCGGTTGGCCGCGCGCCTCGGAGCTGCTCTGGATCACGCTTGTCATGGTTGGCGCGCGCGCCTTCGCGTTCGTCCTCAATCGAGCCATCGACAAAGAGATCGACGCGCGCAATCCCCGCACTGCGGGTCGTGCGATTCCGGCCGGCCTCATCAAGGCGTGGGAGTTGTGGCTCTTCTCAGCGCTGATGCTGGGCATCTACCTTGTGGGAGTGTGGCAGCTGGCGCCGATCACGCGCATCCTGTGGCCGATTCCACTGCTGGCCTTCATGGTCTATCCCTACACCAAGCGATTCACGCCTCTGTGCCATTACTGGCTTGGCCTGTGCCTTGGGCTGTCTGCTGCGGGCGGATGGGTGGCTGTCGGTGCGCCGATCGGAAGCCCCGCACCGTGGGTCCTCGGCATGGCTGTCATGGTTTGGACGGCTGGCTTCGACATCATCTACGCGACGCAGGATGTCGAGTGTGACGTGCGCGACGGTGTGCACTCGATGCCCGCCGACATCGGTGTTCCCAAGGCGCTGATCCAGACTCGCGTCACACATGCGCTGACCGTGGTGTTGCTCGCGCTGGGTGGATATCTGGCGGGAGCCGGCTGGCCCTGGTATGCCGGAGTCGGTCTCGCGGGAGCCCTACTGTGGTATGAGAACAGCATCGTGTCCGCCGAGGATCTTTCGCGGGTCAATGCCGCGTTCTTCACTGTCAATGGAGTAATAGCCGTGGTCGTGGGCGCAGGAGCTGTGCTCGACCGCTTGATCGGATAGGAGAATCATGGCTCGCTATGCTGTCGCCATCACCGGCGCCTCAGGAAGTGTCTACGGACTTCGCCTCATCGAGCAGCTGCTCACCAAAGGACACGAGGTCATCATCGTCATGACCGAAGCTGGCCGTGATGTCTGCGGCCACGAGACGGGTTTCGATATGCCTGCCGAGGACCCGGCTCGGACGCTCCTTCGCTTTCTTGAGCTCCCCTTGGAGATGCCCTTGCGAAACGCGTGCTGCAAGGACCTGTTCGATCCAATCGCGAGCGGCTCATATCCGCTTGACGGCATGATCGTGTGCCCGGCGAGCATGAGCTTTGTTGCCAAGGTCGCACATGGCCTGTCCGACAACCTGCCATCTCGCGCCGCCGACGTATGTCTGAAGGAGCGGCGTCCGCTCGTTCTCGTTCCACGCGAGACCCCGCTGTCACTGGTGCATCTGCGCAACATGACCGCTGCGGTTGAGGCCGGGGCGATCATGGTACCCGCGATGCCAGCGTTCTATCAAAGCCCCGAGACTTTGGACGACGCGGTGAACTTCGTGGTGGGCAAGGTGCTCGATGTCATCGGTATCGAGCATGATC
>JAHIQC010000096.1 GCA_018902765.1 Actinomycetota bacterium
CACGCTGGGCTATCTGCACCGCGGCATCGAGAAGCTCGCCGAGACGCGGCGCTTCGACCAACTGGGAACGCTCATGGACCGCGGCGATTACGTCAGCGGCATTCACGGCGAGCAGGCCGCGGCACTGGCGGTCGAGCGGCTCATGGAGATCGAGGTACCCGGCAAGGCCCGCTGGATCCGCTCTCTTATGGCCGAACTGACGCGCATTGCCAGTCATCTGGTGTGGTACGGGACATTCGGGCTGGATACTGGCGCGATGGGGCAGTTCCTGTACGCGATGCGCGACCGCGAAGCGATCCTCGACATCCTCGAGGCTGTGAGTGGTCAGCGGATGATGTTCAATTACGTGCGACCCGGTGGCGTCGTGCCTGGCCTTCCCGTCGGCATCGAGGCCAAGATCATCGCGTTTTGCGATGGTTTCGACGGCTACCTCGAGGAGCACCATGCGCTCCTCGGTGGAAATGAGATATTCCAGCATCGAGTCAAAGGTGTCGGAGTCATCGACCGCGAAATGGCGCTGGCGTTTGGCTTGTCGGGCGCCAATCTGCGTGCGGCGGGCGTCGGGTTCGATGTGCGACGTGAGCGGCCGTATGACGCGTACCCGGAGCTCGAGTTCGATGTCCCGATCGGCACGCGCGGGGATGCGTGGGACCGCTACATGGTCCGCATGGAAGAGATGCGCCAGTCAGTGCGCATGGTGCGACAAGCCATCGCCGGCATGCCTGAAGGCGAGTACACCGCCAAGGTGCCCAAGCTTATTCGTGTGCCTGCGGGTGAGGTTTACGCCTCCGTGGAGTCGAGTCGCGGTGAGACCGCCGTGCACATGGTCACCGATGGTGGCACGAGTCCGGTCCGATATCACTATCGCGGCCCGTCGCTTTTCGCCGTGCAGCTCCTTGAGGAGATCTTACCCGGTCACCTGTTGGCCGACGTGGTCATGATGATCGGAAGCCTCGACATCATGCTCGGGGAGGCGGACAGGTGAATCCGATCCTGATCGCCGCACTTCGAGTGCTTGCGGCCGTGGGACTCATGCTGGTGAACGGCGTGGTGCTCATCTACATGCTGCGCAAGGTCCTCGGCCATCTGCATCTGCGACTCGGGCCCATGCACGTGGGGCCCAAGGGAATCGCGCAGACGACCATGGACGTATTGAAGCTGCTGACCAAAGAGGACATCACTCCGGCCAACGTGGACAAGGCACTGTTCTTCCTGGCGCCGGCGGTCGTGTTCGCACCCTCACTCATGGCCTATGCCGCGCTCCCGTTCTCGGGCTCACTTGAGATCACAAACCTCGATACGGGGCTGCTGTACACATTCGCGGTCGCTTCTTTGGTTCCGCTCGGCGTGCTCATGGCCGGATGGGCGAGTTCGAACAAGTGGTCGCTCTTGGGAGGCATGCGCGCCGCTGCGATGCAGATCGCGTACGAGGTGCCGCTCCTTTTGTCGGTGCTGCCCATCGTCATGTTCACGGGCACGCTCAACCTAGGTGACATCGTGACGGCGCAATCCGGGACCTGGCTGGCCGTGGTGCCGCGCTGGAACATCATGTTCCCTGCGTTTTGGCCCACGTTCCTGTTCTTTGTCATCGCAGTCCTCGTGGAGCTCAATCAGACACCATTCGATCTGTCCGAGGCCGAATCCGAGCTCGTCGCGGGATTTGCGAGTGAGTACTCAGCGATGAAGTTCGGGCTGCTGTTCCTGTCGGAGTTCTCGAACCAGTTCGTCATGTCAGCGCTCGGCGTCACTTTGTTCTTCGGCGGATGGATGCTGCCGTGGGCGCCCGCTTCGTGGTACGAGGCGGTTCCGATCCTGGCGCCGGCGGTGTTCATCATCAAGACCTACATCGGCATCTTCCTGATGATGTGGATTCGCGGTACGTTTCCGCGCGTCCGCATCGATCAGCTCATGTCATTGGGATGGAAGTGGCTCATCCCGGCCACCTTGGGCTGGCTCATGGTCTGCGGCCTGTTGTTCAAGCTCTTCGATCTCGGGCCGGGGGTGGGCTAGATGTGGGGCCAGGGACTCATCGGCGGACTGATCATCTCGATGCGCAACATGTTGCGGCCGAACATCACCGTGCAGTATCCCTACGAGCGGCTCGAGCTGCCGCCGCGCGCACGCTGGGCCGTCAGGCCCAAGTACGACGAGTCGGGTGCCCACAAGTGCACCGCCTGTCTGACATGCGTCAA
>JAHIQC010000097.1 GCA_018902765.1 Actinomycetota bacterium
GAGGACCACTACGGCCTTGAGAAGGTCAAGGAGCGAATCCTCGAGTACCTGGCGGTGCACAAACTGACCGACCATATGCGCGGACCGATCCTGTGCTTCGTTGGTCCTCCAGGCGTGGGCAAGACTTCGATCGGCAAGTCGATCGCCCGGTCCCTTGGGCGCGAGTTCATACGCATGTCGCTCGGCGGCGTGCGTGACGAGGCTGAGATTCGCGGCCATCGGCGCACATACGTCGGTGCGCTTCCGGGCCGGATCGTCCAGTCGATAAGCCAGGCCGGCACTAACAACCCCGTGTTCATGATGGACGAGATCGACAAGGTCGGAGCGGATTTCAGGGGCGACCCGACCTCGGCATTGCTCGAGGTGCTCGATCCGGAACAGAACAACGCTTTCCAAGATCACTACCTTGAGGCGCCGTTCGACCTGTCCAATGTCATGTTCATAACCACCGCAAACCTCCTTGATCCCATTCCGCCCGCACTGCGCGACCGGATGGAAGTCATCCACTTCCCGGGTTACACCGAAGACGAGAAGGCGCACATCGCGCACCAGTACCTCATCCCCAAGCAGGTCAGGGAGCACGGCCTGACCCCTTCCAAGGTCGAGTTCACCGATGAAGCGATTCGCGAGATCGTCCGCCGCTACACGCGTGAAGCCGGCGTTCGCAACTTGGAGCGCACCATCGCGATGGTCTGCCGCCAAGTGGCCCGCAAAGTGGTCGAGGGCAAGAAGGGCAAGACCCGCATCACACTGCGCACGCTGCACAAGTATCTGGGCCCCGAGAAGTTCTCCTTCGGTCTTGCCGAGGAGCGCGATGAGATCGGCGTGTCCACGGGTCTTGTGTGGACCGAAGTCGGAGGTGATGTGATCTCCATCGAGGCGACCAAGATGAAGGGTAAGGGTGCCTTGATTCTGACCGGGCAGCTCGGCGACGTTATGCGCGAGAGCGCCCAAGCGGCCGTCTCCTACATCCGTACACGTGCCGACGAACTGGGCATCGATCCCGACTTCAACGAGACTTTGGACATGCACATTCATGTGCCGGCGGCCGCGATTCCCAAGGACGGGCCGTCCGCTGGAATCACCATGGCGACTGCGCTCGCATCATGCCTCACGGGTTGTCCCGTGCGACGCGACATCGCGATGACCGGCGAGATCACCTTGCGCGGTCGTGTACTGCCGATCGGTGGCCTCAAGGAGAAACTACTCGCGGCTCATCGCGCCGGGTTGTCGACTGTTCTCATCCCCAAGGAGAACGTCCGCGACCTCGAGTTGCTTCCGCCGCATGTGCGTGACGAACTCAAGGTCGTACCGGTCGAGAATATGGATGAGGTTCTTGCGCATGCGCTTGTCGCCGGGTGCAGGCCCAAGAACGGTAGCGAGCGAAAGAAGGCCGACAAGTAGCGAGCGTTTTGCCCGGCATCGATCAGTGAGATTCAGAAGGCCGCCTTCACGGGCGGCCTTCTTGCCGTAGCTTTCAGTCCTCACGACTTAGTGCATACGAAGAAGAAAGATTAGAGAACTCTAATATTGGAGATGCTCCCAGTAGATTGAATTTGAAATCCGGCTGGCAAGAAGCCGGAAGGAGCGGAGCCGAAAGGCTCCAAGGAGGTGAACGGCGATGTTGTGGTCAAGCGTTCGGAAGGCGAGAGGATACCGCCTACTGTCCTCAGCATTATCAGTGATGTTGCTTCTCATGCTTGCAGCCCCAGGCATTGCCGCATTCGCCGGCGAGACACAAACGAACCCTGTGTCGGAAATCGTCGCACCGGTACCCGTACCGGTGACCGAAACTCCGACTGTTCAGGTTCCCGACAAGGAGCCTGCAATCAATGATCCGGAAGTCGAACTTCCCGTGCTGCCAGAGGTCATAGACCCCGCGACGACACCCGCGAAGGAGCTCCCGGCCACAGGGCAGTCCGTAGCAGTTCTCGCCGAGGAAGTGGCAGTACCACAGGCCGCAGTTGAGGTTCTTCCCGTTACCGTGGCGGCGATCGCGCCGCTCGGCGTCGTGGTTAACACCGGCGGCGGTCCTAGAGCTGACTTCCCGGCTCCCACGACTGTGGGTGCGGGTTGCGACCTGACAACGATAGCGATCTTCTGGGCCGGCCAGAACTATGAAGCCGGCACAGTTTCCGTGCGAAACGACGCGGACAACCTTTACGTGACCTTTGCAACGACCGGTGGATGGACGATGGGCCTGACGCACTTGTACGTGGGTCTCACTCAGCCCTCGACCTACGCTCCCGGCCAGTTCCCCTATCAGACGACCCATTCCCCGGCCGTCACGAGCTACACCTACACGATCTCACTTGCTGGTCTTGGGGCCGTGCCCGGTGACACCATCTACGTCGCCGCACACGCCGAAGTTCACAACGGCACCCAGAGCGAGACCGCATGGGCGGGTCAGGGCCAGTGGCCAGGACTCCTCTTTGCGCACGTCGTTCAAGAGTGCGTGGATGAGCCCGATCCGGCTGACCTGACCGTGACCAAGTTCAACGACCTGAACGGCAATGGCGAGATGGACGAGGGCGAGCCGGTCATCTCCGGCATCGACTTCACCGCCACCATGGGCCAGACCGTTCTATCCCAGACCACCGACGCGATGGGCGAGGTGACCTTCGTCGACTTGGCGGACGGTACCTACACCATCACCGAGACGCTGCCTGAGGGTTGGGTAGCGACTACCGAGATCCCGTTCGACATCACCGTGGTAGCCGACCAGGACGCAAGTGCCTACGTCGGCAACAGGGAAGTCGTGACACCTGAGGACGTCACCAAGACCTTCAGGCTCGTGTATCCGTCGGCTCACTTCGGAGTGACGTTCTACGCCGGCTACACGATGGGCGAGGAAAGCTCGATGGTAGAGCTGACCGGCCCTAGCCCCTACGAGGCCCAGGTGCAGTTCCCCTACGGCACCGAGATCACCGTGAGCTGGTACGCACTGTACGGCTCCGAGCTGGTACTCCTTGGCAGCGGGGAGCCAGAGGTGCTCACAATGGACGTCGTGAACGTCTATGACTACGCAGCCAGCGTGGCCGGCTACAAGTTCAACGACCTTGACGCCGACGGCGTCTGGGGCGACGACGAGCCGGGCATCGGTGGTTGGGTAATCACCCTGTACCGTCAAACGACCGAACTCCCGACACTCGCAGCGCAGGCCATTCCGGCCGACTTCGAGTACTACGCGGCAACCACGACCATGGCAGACGGCTCCTACCTGTTCAGTGGGGTCCTTCCCGGAACGTACTACGTTGCCGAGGAGAACAGGGCCGGCTGGATCATGACCGTGGGTACTGATGGTGCATTCGAAGTCTCGAATGGCGCCATGGTTGATGGGCTTATCTTCGGCAACGCCGAGGAGGGTCTGCCGTTCACACCTCCCGATCTTGCGATCGAGAAGGCTGCCGACGTCACGACTTCGAGCCCCGGCGCACTCATCACCTACACGCTGACCTACCGCAACGTCGGTTCCGGTTCAGCCAGCGACTATCGCATCGTCGATGATTTCGACGAGCGCTATGTCGCGGTGGTCGACTCCGGTGGCGGACA
>JAHIQC010000098.1 GCA_018902765.1 Actinomycetota bacterium
CCCGCGTCAATAACGACCATATCGTCGCCGTACTCGATCACGGTCATATTCTTGCCAATCTCGTCCAGCCCGCCGAGCGGGATGACGCGGAGGCGCTTCTTGTTGTCTGTCATGTGGTGGGGTGATGCTCCTTTGGGTCTGGCCTGCATTCCTCGGCAGGCGTTCTGAGATTACATCGTCGCGCTGACACGCGACGTTACCGTCTGGTTTGGTGTTGCCTAGAGGGGCAGCAGGCCCGTATGGCGCATGACGTGCTCAAGCTCCGCAGTCTGATGGTCGAGTGCCTCGACAAGCGGAAGGCGCACCCCGCCTACCGGAAAACCAACCAACTCGAGGGCCTTCTTGACCATGATCGGGTTCGCCGTTATGAACAACGCCTTCATCATCGGCATCAGCTCGAGATGGGTTCGAAGGGCGCGAGTGTGGTCTCCGTCCGCCTGTGCGTAGACGAGCTCCCGCATCCGGCCCGAAGCGACGTTGCCGATCGTTGAGATGACGCCCGTACCGCCGAGCCCCATCATCGGCAAAGTGAGCTCGTCATCGCCGGAGAACACCTCGAAACCGTCCGGAGCTCCAGCGATTATCGCAGCTGCCTGTGACAGGTCCGGGTTGGCCTGCTTGAGCGCAACGATGTTCTCGCAGTCGTGGGCGAGCCGCAATACCGTGTCAGGATCCATGTTCACAACGCACCTGCCGGGGATGTTGTAGAGCACCACGGGCAGATCCACGGCCTCAGCGATCGCTCGAAAGTGCTGGTACATGCCCTCCTGCGGGGGTTTGTTGTAGTAGGGAACGACGGCCATGATCCCGTCGACGCCCAATGTGGCGACCTCTTTGGCGAACTTCACGGAGTCGGCAGTGCAGTTGTCGCCGACATTGGCGATGATCGGCGATTTGGATCCAACCGCATCGATCACTGCGCGGAAGAGATCCATCTTCTGCGGGTAGAACACGGTCGGAGACTCGCCGGTCGTGCCGCAGATGATCAAGCCGTCACTTCCCTGTCCGAGAATGCGCTCGGCAAGTGCGGCGGCCCTAGGTAGATCCAACTCGAGTTCAGGCGTGAAGGGGGTGACCATCGCGGTCAGCAAGCGCCCAAAGCGCTGGTGGGTCATGGTGGAGTTCTCCTCGGCAGTACGCGGCGTGAGCCGCGGATACGAACACTCTTAGGCACATATTGTGCCACATCTCTGGGTTGCGGGCGTCACGAGGACACTTCGTCACCGAGGTGTTATGCAAAGGGCCTCCCCCAACGAGCAACCACCCGCAGCCCAGCAGATACCCAGCCAGGTATCCCGCTCGTCGCCTAGCTGAACGGTCCACGGACGTTGTTTACACGTGAACCCGTGAAATCGGTCGTTGGCCGCCGATGCCTCCATGCGGTCGATACAGATTGTAGTACTTCAGGAATGGGCCTAGCCTCTCGGCCCGTTCCTCGTTGTTCTGATACGGCCTGACGTACGCCCACTCATTCGCGACGATCTTGACGAACGCCTCCGCCTTGCCGTTGGTCTGAGGGCGGTAGGGCCGTGTCTTGCGCATCGAGATGTCGTGATCGGCAAGCAAGTCGGCAAACACCCCCGACCGGTAGGCGGAGCCGTTGTCGGTCAGGATTCGCCGTACCTCGATTCCGGCCGCGGCGAAGAATTCGATCGCCCGTCGCGTGAAGGCGACCGTGGTCGCGGCAGCCTCGTCGGGGCAGATCTCCGCGTAGGCAATCCTCGAGTGGTCGTCAATCGCGACGTGGACGTGCTCCCAGCCAAGCCCTCGGGGACTCCTGTTCTTGCCGAACCGTTTGCCTCCGCCTTGGCCGATCCGTCCGAGCTTCTTGATGTCGAGGTGGACCAGGTCTCCTGGTTCGGGCCACTCGTAGCGGCGCACCTCCTCTTTCGGGCGCCGGCTCAAACGGTTGAGCCCAAGACGCCGCAGGACGACATGGACCGTGGAACCCGCGAGGCCCAGTTGCCAACCGAGAAAGTGCGGCCCGCGGCGAAAGCGAAGACGCGCCTTGATGATTCGCTTGATAATGGCCTGACTGACCCGAGGTCGCGTGTGGTGGGGCCGGGAACTCGCGTCGCACATGGATTCAGCGCCCAGCCGACGCCACCGATTCACCCATTTGCTGGCGGTCTGGCGCGAGACGCCGGCGGCTCGCGCAGCACGAACCACCGTCCAGCCGCATTTGACTCGTTCGACGATCAGATGACGCTGGTACACGGACAAACGGGCGTTAGGATGTTGCATGAGGATCCCTCTCTTCGGCTGTGGCGTAGACAACCAACAGCCGACAGGAAGGGGTCCTCACCTGTCAACAACCTATATGGACCGTTCA
>JAHIQC010000099.1 GCA_018902765.1 Actinomycetota bacterium
ACCCAACTGGCCTACGACGACGACTCGAGTGTCTGGTGGGAGACGTATTCTTCGAATCTCTACTACATAGCGCCAGCGCCGGGTACCTACTACATCCACTCGGAGAACAACGGTACCGACTCGTACGCCTATCTGCTCTACATCACACTCGGTGATGCACGTCGGGTAGCCGGCATGGACCGCATCTCCACGGCGGTAGCGGTTACGTCGCTTATGTATGACAACACGAACAGTCCTTCTTACGGCACGGACTACGGCCCGAACAAGATTCTCATCGCAAACGGCTACACGCCTTGGGATGCTCTTGCGGGTGGTGCTGCAGCCGCCGCCTCTCTTGGTGACGGTTCGGTCCTACTGCTCACGAACAAGGACTACCTGCCTGAGACGACCTACAACGAGATCGTGCGGCTCACCGAGTCCCAGTACTGGTATGACAACGACGATATCGAGATCTTTGTGCTGGGTGGCCCAGCCGCGATCAGTGACGCTGTCGTGAAAGATCTGGAAATGGTACCTGGTGTGACCAACGTAGAGCGTATTGCAGGTGCTGATCGGTTCGAGACGGCGGCTGAGATCGCTACACTCACTGCTGACATTGATGGCATCAGCCCGACCGCGTTTGTGGTGAGTGGCTACGCGTGGCCGGATGCGATCGCTGCAGCACCGGTCGCGGGATTCAACGTGAGTCCGGTACTGATGACCAAGATGGACGACGTTCCCGACGTCACAATGGACGCGATCGCGGACCAGGGGATCACGTCGGTCGTGGTGGTCGGCGGCGCAAGTGTGGTCGGCGAGGACGCTCTCGACGAGCTTCGCTCCGCAGTCGGAACCGCGAACGTTGAGGTTGTGGCAGGCGACACGCGATACGAGACTGCGCGTCTCGTTGCACAGTACGGTGTTGATAATTACGGCATGAGGGACACCACGTGCCAGCTCGTGTCCGGAGAAGCGTTCCCGGATGCGCTAGCCAGCGCCGCCATGTCTGCGATGACCGAAGCACCAACGCTGCTCACCAAGCCCGGGGCACTTCACGAAGAGGTCGTCGGGTTCTTCGAGGACAGCGGGAGCATCGGCTACAACTACAATCTCGGCGTAACTAATGAAGGATGGGGCTGCTGGGTCATCGGCGGCGAGAGCGCAATCTCCGCCACGACCTACGAGGACTTCCGCGACCTGTGGATGATGCTTCCGTAGCACGGAGGCAGCAGTTCTTGCTTGTGTGTGACGAAGGGCCGGGCATTCGCCCGGCCCTTCGGGTTGCTGACGAACGGCAGCCCGGCAAATTCACTGAGCAAGAAGCAAGCAAGAGACCGGTAGGACCATCCGTGTTCACTGAGCGTGAAGCGGGCAAGCGCGTGCGAGGCCGTGATGCGTGTATGTACGAGGGGATGATCGGCCCAATACGTACCTTGATCGGGGAACTGGATGGGTCTGCAGCGCATTAGTTTGACGAGATATGTCATATCGGACATAATGGGGACGCGCCGATGAGCCGGAATGCGCCCAAACCTCTGGTTTGGCTGCACGGCGAAGTGAAGACGCCACCATTGTCGGCTGCCGCGCGGCTGGAAGCTGGAGTGCTGTTGCGGCGGATTCAGCGCGGTGAGGCGTTTGGGCTGCCGCACTCTCGCCCAATGCCGGCAATCGGTTCGCGTTGTCATGAGTTGTGTATTGTGGATGAGCGTTCAATGTGGCGCGTCGTCTATCGCATCGACACGGATGCCATCGTGATCGGAGATGTGTTCAGCAAAAAGGCGCAGGCGACACCGAAATCGACTATCGACGTCTGCAAACGCAGGTTCAGGGAGTACGACGCTATCGCGGGCGGGGGAGAGTGAGCGAAGTGGACGAGACCAAGAAGAGTCAGCTCGGAACCGCCGGATGGCGCAGCGGGGATGCTGCGGACTTTCTCGGTCTGACTGCCGAGGAGGCGGCGTTTGTGGAGTTGAAGCTTGCGCTCGCTGACTTCCTGCGAGACATCCGTGTGGGGCGGGGATGGACGCAAACGCATGTGGCCCACATGCTCGGTTCGAGTCAGTCTCGGGTGGCCAAGATGGAAGCTGCGGACCTGTCAGTGTCGGTGGACCTCATGGTGAAGTCCCTGCTGACCCTGGGCGCCTCCCGCCAGGAAGTTGGGCAGGTTATCGCCCGAGTTGCCTGATCCTCGTCCGCCCAACTCCAAGCCCCGTGCTACAATTCCAGTGCCCATTCCTGCCTGAAATCAGGCGTTCCCGCGCACGAAAGCGGCACCCATGATCACCGATCGCACCAACGACATAGCGGCTGTTCGCCAGCGCGTCGACCACATGGCCGAGTACCTGCACCTCGAGGCCAAGCGCGCCGAAGTCGCCCTGCTCGAGGACAAGACCGCGCAGCCCGGCTTCTGGGACGACCAGAACATCGCACAAGCGACCATGGCGTCACTTTCCGTGCTGCGCGATGAGATCCAGACCTACGAAGCGGTCGTTTCCTCGCTCGAGGACACCGAGGTCGCCAACGAGCTCGCGCTTTCCGACGCCGATGAGGACATGGCCGCCGAGGTCGAGGTGGCACTGCGCGATCTGTCCAAGCAGGTCAACGGCCTTGAGGTATCGAGCTGGTTCACCGGCAAATTCGACGCAGGCGACGCGATCCTTACCATTACCCCCGGTCAGGGCGGGCTCGAGGCCCAGGACTGGACCGAGATGCTTTTCAAGATGTACACGAAGTACGCTGAGTCCAAGCGCTGGAAGATCGACCTGCACGACGCGCCCGCTGGCGTCGAGCTCGGGCTGGATCGTGCGGTCTTCACCGTGCATGGGCGCAATGCGTACGGCATGCTCGCCTCGGAAGTGGGCGTTCACAGACTTGTGCGCATCAGCCCCACCGACGAGAAGAAGCGTCGTCAGACCACCTTCGCGGGCGTCGAGGTGCTGCCCGTTCTCCCGAGCGA
>JAHIQC010000009.1 GCA_018902765.1 Actinomycetota bacterium
CGCCGAGCCACTCTCGACGCCTCTACCCGCCGAGGAGTAGCTGCCGCACCTGAGCCACCGTAGTGAGGCTGCCGGTTACGAGCACATCGTGGCCGGCAGCGCGCTCGGCCGTGACGGCTGCAGCCAGATCTCCGGTCGTGCACGGCACGTCGGTGAGTTCCGCGACGATCGCGGCAAGCGCGGAGGCTGGCAGTGCCCGAGGAGAGGGCGGCTGAACACACACGAAACTGCCGGCCACCGGTGCGAGCGCGGCGATGATACCAGCGGCGTCCTTGTCCGCGAGCACACCCAACACAATGCTCGGACGCGCAGCGGCGAACGACCACGCGTCATCGACGGCATCGGCCAAGACGGCCGCCGCCTGTGGGTTGTGAGCGCCGTCAACCACGAGCCAGGGATCGGAAGCGAGCACCTCGAAGCGACCCGGAGCAGCGAGGGCGCCAAATGTGCGCGCAACCAGCGCTGGTTTGAGCGCACGACCGAGCGCGGCCTCTGCGGCTGCGATGGCCGTCGCGACATTGGGGGCCTGGTACGCGGGTGCAGCAACATCGATCACACCGTACTCAGCGTGTGCACCGCGAACCGCGATACGCGTGTGGCCATCCGGGGCGATCGGGTGCTGCAACACCCGGAATCGGATGGTCATGTCCTCGGCGACCGGGGTGGGTTGTCCGAACTCGCGCACCACACGGGCATGCGTGCCTTGCGACTCGGCGCGAGCCAGGAAGATGTCCTCGAGGCCTATGGTTCCGGGCCCAAGCACGGGAGCAGACGCCGGCTTGATGATGTGGGATTTGTCCTGAGCGATCGCTTCTCGCGTCGAACCCAGGTGCTCCATGTGGTCGAGTCCCACTCCGGTGATGACCGAAACGGCGGGTCCGACCACGCTCGTGGCGTCCCAACGCCCTCCCATACCCACCTCAAGTACCGCGATGTCGACGGACAGCTCGCGAAACAGCCACAGTGCCGCTGCGGTCAGAAGCTCGAACTCCGTGACAGGTTCGGTCAGCGACCCGACCGAGCGCGCAATACTTTCGGCCTCGAGTGCCGCCGCGATGGCGCGCGCGAAGTCGTCGTCTGAGACCGGCTGTCCGGCCACTTCGAAGCGCTGGGAGTACCGCCCTAGATCCGGACTCAGGAACGCGCCCACACGCATGCGGTGCGCTTCCAGCAGCGCAGCTGTCATGCGCGTCACGGAGGACTTGCCGTTCGTACCGGTGATCTGCACAGACGCGAACGCATCGTCAGGCCGTCCAAGCGCCTCGGAAAGCGCTCGAATCCCGTGAAGCGACGGGTGGATACCGAAGGTGAGCGCACCTCGAAGCGCCTCGGCCGCCTGCTCATATCCCCACTCAGGTGACGTCATCTAGAACCTCGCTGCTCGCGGGCGACGGTATTGGTAGAGCCGACCGCTCGCTCAGACAAGCTCAGCGAGCTGGACCTGGAGCGTATCGAGCGTGTCGCGCAACTCAGAGACCCGAGCACGGTCCTTCTCGATGATCTCGGGGGCGGCTTTTGCCAAAAACCCTTCGTTCCCGAGTTTGCGCTCGAGCTTATCCAGGTCCGGACGCACCTTATCGATCTGTTGGGTCACGCGCTCGCGCTCAGCATCGAAGTCCACAAGGCCCTCAAGCAATACGTAGACCTCGAGGCCGGCGGCCACTGCGGCTGCGGCATGAGAAGGCTTCACGGCGGCCTCGTCGACCATAAGCATGCCGACGCCTGCAAGCGACGCGATCTGCTCGCCAAGGTTGCTCACGAGCAGCGCGTCTGAGCCCGCCGCTTTCACGATGACTTCCAGGCGCTGGCGCTGCGGCACCTGGTAGCGGGCGCGCACCGCACGCACGGCGACCACGATCTCGCGAAGAGCCGCGACGGAGTTCTCGGCGCCGTCGTCAACGAAACCAGCAAGCTCAGCCGGGTCCGGCCACGCGGCGATCATCAATGAGTCTGCACGGCGATCAGCCGGAAGCGGCAGTTGACGCCAGATCTCCTCGGTGACGAATGGCATCATCGGGTGAAGCAGGCGAAGCGCCGTGTCGAGCACGAACACGAGGTTGCGCTGGGCTACCTGTCGCGCAGCACGCTGCTCGTCGGTCGCATTCTCATTAGAACCGGCGAACAGACGAGCTTTGGCCAGCTCGATGTACCAGTCACAAAACTCGTTCCAGAAGAATTCATACAGTGAACGTGCGGTGTCGCCGAACTGGTAGGTGACCAGACCCTCGTTGACAGTGGCCGCGAGGCCCGCAAGTCGCGACAAGATCCAGGCATCGGCCACGGTCGCAGCTTCGGGAGCGCCGGGCTCGAAGTCCTCGTCAAGATTCATGAGCACAACCCGACTCGCGTTCCAGATCTTGTTGGCAAAGTTGCGCGACGATGCGAGCTTCTCCTCGGCGAACTTGATGTCTTGGCTGCCGGTCGTTTGCAGCATGAGGCCGAAACGCATGCCGTCGGCACCGTAGTGCTCCATGAGGTCGAGCGGGTCCACGCCGGTGCCGAGCGACTTGCTCATGCGCTTGCCCTCGGCGTTGAACACGGTGGGATGGATGATGACGTCCTTGAACGGAATCTCCCCGTCCATGAAGTACATGCCGTTCATGATCATGCGCGCGACCCACAAAAACAGGATGTCGCGAGCGGTCGAGAGCACGCTCGTGGGGTAGAAGAACGCAAGCTCGGGCGTCTCTTCGGGCCAACCCATCGTGGCAAAAGGCCACAACGCCGAGGAGAACCAGGTGTCGAGAACATCCTCGTCCTGACGCACCGCTGAGCTGCCGCACTTCGGACATTCAGTGACGTCGGTCTCGCTTGCCACCATCGCGCCGCATGCGTCGCAATAGAAGACAGGGATCTGGTGTCCCCACCACAGCTGGCGAGACACGCACCAGTCGCGAATGTTCTCCATCCAATGGAAGTACACGTTCTCCCAGCGCTTGGGATGGAACGTGACGCGCCCATCGCGCACGGCCTCGATGGCGGGTGCGGCGAGCGGCTTCATGTCGACGAACCACTGGTCGGAGAGCCACGGCTCGATGACGGTGTGACAGCGGTAGCAGTGGCCGACGGAGTGCAGGTGGTCATCGACCTTCACGAGCAGGCCTTGGGCCTCAAGATCGACGATTATCTTCTTGCGGGCGTCGTAGCGATCCATGCCGGCGTAGACGCCGCCCTCGCTTGAGATAGTTGCATCCGCATTCATGATGTTGATCTTGGCGCAATCGTGACGCTCGCCGATATCGAAGTCGTTCGGGTCATGTGCGGGAGTGACTTTGACCGCGCCGGTCCCGAAGCTGGGATCCACATATTCGTCAGCCACGATGGGAATCTCGCGCCCGATGAGCGGAAGCACGACAGTCGCGCCCACGATGTCTTTGTATCGCGCGTCGTCCGGGTGCACCGCTACGCACGTGTCACCGAGCATCGTTTCGGGGCGGGTGGTGGCAACGACCACATGGTCTAGGCCGCCGACCGGCTCCTTCAATGGGTAGCGGATGTGCCACAGATGACTATCGAGATCCTCGTGCTCGACCTCGATGTCGGACAGTGCCGTCGAACAGCGGGGGCACCAGTTGATGATGCGCTTTCCTCGGTAGATGAGGCCCTTGTCAAACCAATCGACGAAGACCTTGCGCACAGCGACCTGGTAGCTCGGGTCCATGGTGAACCACTCGTCGGAGTAATCGCACGAACAGCCCATCGCTTTCAGCTGCGAGACTATCGTGCTGCCATGCTCGCGGCGCCATTCCCAGCATGCCTCGATGAAGGCCTCGCGACCCACGTCGTTTCGGGTCAGTCCCTGTGCAGCGAGCTTCTGTTCGACCTTGTTTTGCGTGGCGATGCCGGCGTGGTCGGTGCCCAGGATCCAGCGGGCGGGTCGGCCGGCCATGCGCGCCTGACGCGTGACGACGTCTTGAATGGTGTTGTTGAGCGCGTGGCCCATGTGCAGGGAACCGGTCACATTGGGGGGCGGAATGACGACCGCGAACGGATCGGCGCCTTCAAGAACCTGCTGCTCGAAGTAGCGCCCCTTAATCCACGAGTCGAACACGGGCTTCTCGACCGCCTTGGGGTCGTATGCCTTGGCCATCTCAGTCATGTACGGCGCTCTGCCTTTCGGGATGCTAGTGATGTCTCAAGGATGATAAGGCAAGCGTGCTCTGAGTTACAGCACCCCCCGTTCATCATATGTATGCCGCCGACTGTCGTTTTCTTGGATCGCAAGTATTCACATTGCTTAATCGTTCATGAGATAACGGAGTTAGATCAGCGCCCGATTGGTTTTCGTTGTGGGGAGTGACGTATATGCCTTGCGCTCTGACTGAGACATGCATCTTCTTCAATGACAAGATGGCGAACATGCCTTCTATGGC
>JAHIQC010000100.1 GCA_018902765.1 Actinomycetota bacterium
CGACGTGGCAGGTCTTGCCGATCCGGGTCGCCATCTGCTCATCTCTTCTCCCGAATTCGAGTTTCTCGTGGGCAAGCCCTCCGACATCCCGATCTACGTGGCGAGCGGAGCTGCCGACATCGGCATCTCGGGCAAGGATGTGCTCGAAGAGACCGAGCTCGACGTCGTCGAGCTCGTCGACCTTGGGTTCGGAGCGTGTCGATTCGTCGTGGCCGAGCCCGAAGACGCCGGCGCGAGCATCGAGGAGAAGTATCGCCACTTGGGCGTCATCCGCATCGCGACCAAGTATCCGCGTGTGACCGAGCGCTACTTCACCGGCAAGGGCATGCAGGTCGAGATCATCAAGCTCAACGGCAACATCGAGATCGCGCCTCTCATCGGCATAGCTGATCAGGTCGTCGACATCACCCAGACCGGCACCACACTACGCGAGAACCGCCTGCGCATCGTCGACGAGGTCTCGACCTCGACCGCGCGCTTCATCGCCAACCCCTCCGCGCTTCGGACGGCGGGGGATCGCATCACGGGACTTGCAGAACGCTTGTCACGAGCATCGGTACAATAGTCAGGTCCGGTCAGCCCCACGTAGGCGCGAAACCGGTCTGCCGAGGAGAAAGGCAGCACACGAGATGCTGAGAAGAATAGATCTGGCCCGCGGCGAGCGGCTCACGGAAGCCTCCCTGCGCCGCTCCGGCGGCGTGGATGCCGAGATACTCGCAGCCACCGCGCGCATAGTCGATGACGTGCGCGATCGCGGAGACGCTGCGCTGCTTGAGTACACCGAGAAGTTTGACAAGGTCAAGCTTGCCGAGATGCTCGTGACCAAAGAGGAGATCGAGGCGGCAGTCGCCCTGGTTGGCGATGAGTTTCTTGACGCCATCTCGGCGGCTGCGGGTGCGATCGACGATTTCCATCGCCGTCAGGTCCCGCAGTCGTGGTTCACGACGCAAGAAGGCGGCGTGTTCCTGGGGCAGAAGGTCACTCCGCTGCGCCGTGTGGGCATCTACGTGCCCGGGGGACGCGCGTGCTACCCCTCGAGCGTGCTCATGAACGCAATCCCGGCGCAAGTCGCCGGCGTCGATGAGATCGTCATGGTCGTGCCGCCGGATGCCGACGGCTCGGTCAATCCCTACACGCTCGCGGCTGCGGCCGAGGCCGGTGTCGAGGAGATCTACAAGGTCGGCGGCGCACAGGCTGTCGCGGCGCTGGCGTATGGCACCGAGACCATCGAGCGCGTCGACAAGGTCGTCGGCCCCGGAAACGCATACGTGACCGCCGCGAAGAAGCTCGTCATGGGCGCATGCGGCATCGACATGCTGGCCGGACCCTCCGAGGTGCTCGTGCTCGCCGATCAAACCGCGATCCCCGCGTTTGTGGCGATCGATCTCATGGCTCAAGCCGAGCACGATCCGCGCGCGGCCACGTATCTGGTCACGATCGACCCCGCACTGCCCGATCTGGTCGAAGAGGCGCTCGAGGCGCTGCTTTCCGAGTCGCCGCGCGGGGATATCACCCGTCGTTCCCTTGAGGATAACGGCGTCGCTATCGTGTGTGCCGACATCGTCGCGGCACTCGATGCGGTCGATCTGATTGCGCCCGAGCACCTCGAGGTGCAGATGGCCGATGCGTTCGACCTGCTCGGATCGATTCGCAATGCGGGAGCTATCTTCTTGGGGCACTGGACGCCTGAGTCGGTCGGCGATTACGTCGCCGGCCCCAATCATGTGCTGCCCACCGGCGGGACCGCTCGCTTCTCGAGCCCGCTGTCGGTCGACGACTTCGTCAAGAAGTCCTCGGTGATCTCATACTCGGTCGAGGCTTTGGAGATAGACGGCCCGACCGCTATGATCCTGGCTGATCGCGAGGGGCTCTGGGCCCACAGCGCTTCTGTCGGCTTGCGACTCGCGGCCATCGACGACTTTGCGCCGGACATCGAGGCTGACGACGAGGGTGGCGAGTCGTGATGGAGTCCATCCGTCCACCCCGACCGCAACTCGAAGAGCTCATCCCGTACGACGTCAAAGACGTCAAGGCCGAGGTCATCTTGTCGAGCAACGAACACCCCGACAACCTCCCTGGCGAGATCGTGGAGTGGCTGGCCGATCGCTTGCCGCGTTTCTCGTTCAATCGCTATCCCGATCCGACCGCCAAGGAGCTGCGGGGGTTGATCGCCGAGGCGAACGGGCTTGAGCCGGGCAACGTACTCGTGGGTAACGGCGGTGACGAGATCATCTTCGACATCTTGCTTGCTTGGGGCGGTCCGGAGCGCACCTTGCTCGACCTGCCGCCGACGTTTGCCATGTACGCCATCGATGCCACCTCCACCGGAACCACGGTGATAAGTGTGCCGCGCAACGCGGACTTCTCTATCGACGAGGAGGCGGTCCTCGCGGCCTTGGCAACAGGTGACGTCGACTTGGTGGTCATCGCCAACCCGAACAATCCGACGGGCAACCTGTCCAACGAGTCGTTCCTGATCGACGTGCTCAACGCCACCGATGCGCTTGTCTTGGTCGACGAGGCGTACTTCGAGTTCAGCCGTCACACCATGCGTCCGCACATGGAGCGTCACTCGAATCTCGTGATCCTGCGTACGTTCTCCAAGGCCTTCTCGCTGGCCGGCTTGCGCGTCGGCTACGCGCTGGCCCATGAGGACGTCATCTCGGAGCTCATGAAAGTGCGTCAACCGTACTCAGTGGATGCCTTTTCGCAGTGGGTCGCCACCAAGGTGTTCCGTGAGCGCGTCGTGTTCCAGTCGGCCATACGCGACATCATGCGCGAGCGTGACAGGCTGCTTCACGGCCTGTCGTCGCTATCCGGCGTACAGGTGTTCCCGAGCGAGGCGAACTTCGTGCTGTTTCGGGTGGATCAGGCAGGAGCTCTGTGGCGCGACCTACTCCACACGCACTCGGTGCTCGTGCGGGATCTCTCTCGCGCGCCGGGACTCGAGGACTGCTTGCGAGTCACCGTGGGTAGTCCGCAGGAGAACACTCGCTTTCTAGAGGCGATGGCCCACGCACTGTCCTATCGCACGGAGTCTCAGCTCATCACGAATGACGCAGCTCAGCGCCACGAGCTTGCATCGAACGCAGCAAGCCAGAGTCAATCGACCGTTTCGCCCGAAGAAGTGGGGTACTAGCCGATGAGTCGGAACGCCACCGTTACACGCACGACCAAGGAGACCGACATCACGCTCACCCTTGAGCTCGATGGCTCGGGTCAGACCGATGTGGTCACCGGTGTCGCCTTCTTCGACCACATGCTCGAGGCTTTTGGTCGCCACGGGCTGTTCGACATGAAGATCTCGGCTACTGGGGACCTGGCTGTCGACGCCCACCACACGGTCGAGGACGTCGGCATCGTGCTGGGACAGGCCATTGCCGTCGCGCTGGGCGACAAGGTCAGCATCAGGCGCTTCGGCGATGCCGCGATCCCCATGGACGAGGCGCTCGTCTTGGCTGCCATCGACATATCCGGACGCGGCGGCGTCGTCTACGAGGTCGACCTGCCCATCGAGTTCATCGGGACGTTCGACACCACACTTGCCAAGGAGTTCCTGGTCGCTTTGGCCATGAACGCGGGTCTGACCCTGCACCTGCACAGCGTTGCCGGGGAGAACAGCCACCACATCGTGGAGGCGTGCTTCAAGGCAGTCGCCCGTGCGCTGCGCGAAGCGGTCGAGATCGACCCGCGGGTCATCGGCGTGCCGAGCACGAAGGGCTCGCTGTGATCGCGATCATCGACTACCGCATGGGCAACCTGCGAAGTGTCGAGAAGGGCTTCGAGCACGCGGGAGTCAACGACGTGTGTGTGACCGACGACCCGGCGGTTCTCGCCGTGGCCGACGGCATCGTGCTGCCCGGAGTGGGCGGCTTTCGTGACGCCTCGGCCAACCTGCGCGCGAGCGGCATGTGGGACGTGCTGCTGGAGCGCGTGAAGGACGGCACGCCGTTCCTCGGCATATGTCTGGGGTTGCAGCTGTTGGCCGATGTGGGGCTTGAAGATGGCGAGTGGGCGGGACTGGGACTTGTGCCGGGTACCTGCGAGCGTCTGCCTGGCGGGGTCAAGATTCCGCACATCGGATGGAACACCGTGGATTACCCGCGTGAAAGCCCGCTTTTCGACGGTATCGACGAGTCGACGGCGTTCTATTTCGTGCACAGCTATCGCCTCGTTCCGACCGATGAGTCCTGTATCATCGGCAGCGTGGAATACGGCGTGCGATTCGCGGCAGCCGTGCAGTTCGGCCCGGCTGCTTTCGCGGTCCAGTTCCACCCGGAGAAGTCGTCGACCGACGGATTACATCTACTCGCAAACTTCGGAAACATCGTAGGAGAGGCCAAGAAATGAAGATCTTTCCGGCCATCGACATCTTGGACGGCAAGGCCGTACGTCTGCGGCAAGGCCGTCTTGACGCAGTGACTGTCTATCACGACGATCCGGTCGAGCAGGCTCGCATCTGGGCCGATCAGGGCGCTGAGTGGATCCACGTCGTGGACCTGGACGGCGCGGTTCTCGGTGAGCCCAAGAACATCGAGATCATCGAGAGGATCATCGCCGCGACGCACGTTCCCATCCAGACCGGTGGCGGCATCAGGAACATGAAGACGCTCGACCGCCTGTTTGATGCGGGAGTCACCCGCGCGGTGTTCGGAACCTCGCTCGTGACAAGCCCGGACATGGTGAGCGAGGCGTGCGCGAAGTACCCCGAAGGCATCGTGGCCGGCATCGACGCGCGCGACGGCAAGGTCGCTATCGAGGGCTGGAAGGAAGGCACCGACCACGGCGTTTTGGAACTCGTGCTCGAACTTCAGCTTCTGGGAGTCAAGCGCCTCGCGTACACGGATATCAGCCGCGACGGGTTGCAGGTCGGCGTGAACTACGGCGCGTATCAGGCACTCGTGAACCAGATCGACATCCCGGTCATCGCCAGCGGCGGGGTCGCGACGCTCGACGACATCGACGACCTGCTCACCATCGGTGATCGGGTCGAGGGCGTCATCATCGGCAGGGCGCTCTACGAGAACTCCTTCACCCTGCCCGAGGCGCTCGCTCGCGCCCGCGGCCAGAAGGGATAACGCGCAGATGCTCACCAAGCGCGTCATACCCTGTCTCGACGTGCACGAGGGCCGCGTGGTCAAAGGCATCAACTTCGTGAACCTGCGCGATGCGGGCGACCCGGTCGAACTCGCGGCGGCCTACGACAAAGAAGGCGCCGACGAGCTCG
>JAHIQC010000101.1 GCA_018902765.1 Actinomycetota bacterium
AGCCATGCGCATAGCGGTGCCATGATGCCAGCGACGAGCGCGAAGCAAGACAAAGGTGGATGCAAGCAAGACGCCAAGGGTGATCGCAATGAACCCATTGATCACGGTGGCCTTGGTCGAATCAATGCTGACCGCGGTCGCATCCGAGCGCACAAGCGCCGCGATTCTCTCGTCGAGTGAGTCAGACGAAGCGACTGAGACGATGGGATTGCCCAGGACCTGCACGGGACGCTCGATATCGAATGCGGCTAGAACCGTCGCCGCGATATCGAGATTCGTGGTAAGGCCGACTCGATGGGTCGACGATGAGGTCAGGTAGCCCGAGAACTCGGGCCCGTACGCGATCAGTGGAGCAAGACCTGTCACTGAACCCGTCGCCTCGGCCTCGACAGGAGTGGCGACAAGAAGAATCGCGTCTTTCGGCTGGGTCTCCAAAACGCGTTGCAGCAGCGCATCGATCGTTTGGACGGCACGTGTGTGCTGAGCTTCGGCCTGAATCGGGCTCGTAATCCCCTCCACCGCCGCAGCCCTCGCCAGATCACCTGGATCCAGCACCACGAGAGCCGGACCCTGAGTGTCGGCGATGCTTCGCTCGACATCGGCATACTCGAGCATGAAAAGGTCGACATCCGTAGCTACGCCAAATGGCTCGAGTATCGAATCGCGCAGAGTGGCCGAGGACAGATCTCCGTGCGGAACGAGTCCGTCATAGTCCATAGCGACGATGCCAGCAGCCCTGCTATGCCATACCTCATGGGTATCACGGCCAGGGTCACCGTTGCCGATGGCTGCGGTCGTTCCCCCAGCCGCCGCAATCTCTCCGCCGAGGGTACCCGGAACGACATCGAGTGTGTTAGCTGCGGCACTCTGGCGGAGCACCGCAGGAAGACCCAGGAACACGATATCGGCGCCTGATGGAGCCAAGCCCGTGAGCCTGGCAAAGGCCTCAGCGGCCGTACCTTCGTTGTAGGCCTCTTCGACGGAGTACGCACTTGGAGCAGCTACGTCCATAGCGGCCCATGCGCCTGCAGAGAAGGTCAATGCTCCTTGCTCTGTGGTGCCAGGAGAGGTGCTGGCCCGGTTCCGGTTCCGAACATTGATATTGCCGATAGCGCCCTCTTCGGCAATCTTGCGCAGAGTTGGGGTCTCAGTGGTTATGTCGCTCCAGCTCAGATAGGGCGTGAGAACCATGACTACACGGGAGCGAGGAATGGGGGCGAGCACGCCCGCAGAAGCAGGTATGCCGCTGGCAACGAGTGTGAGCATCAGTGCGACGAAAGTGAAAGAAACGCGCTTCATCAATGCTCCTTCTCAGCGGCTCGGGCACGCCGAAGACATATCGACATCACAGGGGTGCAACGGCAGCGGCGCACGGCATCGGCCGGCATAGGGTGCCCAAACGGAAGTATAGCCGAATGGCAGGCGGCACGCTCTTAGCGGAAGGTGACGAATCGCCAACGCCGGGCACAACGGCTCAAGGTCTCGACGCCCGTCCTCAGCTACAATACTTGCGGCCGCATGAAGACGGCCTTAGCCGAGGAGGATCCGCCATCTCTCGACCGACCATCGCGCGCTCCACCGCCATCATGTCGTTGTCGACTGCGCTGTCGCGTGTTACTGGATTCGTACGTACGTGGGCCATCGCGTACGCGTTGGGGGTGACCGCGTTCGCGGCCTCCTACAACGTCGCGAACAACATCCCCAACATGATCTACGAGCTGGTCGCCGGAGGCGTCATCTCGGCGCTGTTCATCCCCGTGTTCATGGAGCAGTGGGAGTCCGAGAGCAAGGAGGACGCGTGGGCGTTCGCCTCGACGGTCTTTAACATAGCGACTCTGGCGCTCGCCATCGTCGCGGTAGCGGGCACCGTTTGGGCCGAGGCATTCGTTCGTACGCAGACGTTCAGGACCTCGGCCAGTGACGCGTCCTTGGCCGTGTACTTCTTCAGGTTCTTCGCCGTGCAAGTGGTCATCTACGGCGCAGGTTCGGTCATGAGCGGGATCCTCAATTCCCAGCGCAAGTATCTGTGGGTCGCAATCGGCCCCGTGTTCAACAACATCGTGGTGATCATCACACTCCTGGGCTTCTACGTACCTTTCAGGCACAGCGATCCGACACTGGCCAAGATCGGCCTAGCTGTCGGCACGACTCTCGGCGTTCTGGCGATGTACGTGGTGCAGATTCCGAGCCTTATGGCTCTAAAGCCCAACTGGTCGTGGCGGATCCAATGGCGCCATCCCGGTCTGCGAGCGATTGGTCTCATGGCAATACCGACCATCGTGTACGTCGTGACGAATCTGGTCGCCGTGTCCTTCCGCAACGCATACGCCCTAGAGGTCTCTGCTTCGGGACCAGCGACGCTTCTGTACGCGTGGATGTGGTATCAGCTCCCCTATGGCGTACTCGCGGTCGCTCTTGCGACTGCGATCTTCACAGAACTCTCAGAACAAGCGGGCCGCAAGGACTACACACAGTTCAAGGAGACGTTCGCGAACGGCCTGAGGGCCACCGGAATGCTCATCATGCCCATGGCCGCGATGCTCATCGCCTTGGCTCCTCAGCTCGTGAGGCTCTACCGAGCGGGCGCTTTCAAGAGCTCTGACATCCCTGTCGTGTCCAACGTGCTCGTGTGGTGGGGCGTGTCTCTGTTCTTCTTCGCCTCGACGATGTTCCTGCTCAAGACCTTCTACTCGCTCAAGGACACGCTTACACCGATGTTCGTGAACCTGGTGCTCACCGTCGGCCAGATTGCGATGTACGCAACGTTGACGGTGGGCTTTGCCGGCTGGAGCGGTCTGGGCCTGAGGGGCATCCCGATTGCAGACGCCATCTTCTACGCTTTAGTGGCGTTTAGCCTGATGTTGCTGCTGCGCCGGAAGATCGGCGCGTTTGGGATGTACGGAATCGCCTGGATGCTCACTCGAGCTGCGATGGCATCGGCGCTGGGCGGTGCGACCGCTTGGGGGGTCGTGCGCCTCACTCCGACTCTGACGGACATGCCCGGTGGCTTTTTGATTCAGCTGGCCGTGGCCGGGTCTTTCGGACTGCTCGTCTCGTTCGCCGCGGCTGCCCTCATGCGTGTTCCTGAGGTTGCGGTGGTCACAGGGCTGCTACAGCGGATACTTCGCCACAAGCGGGCGACATGATGCAGATTGTTGCTCTCATCCCCGCCTACAACGAGGCCGACCGAATCGGCACAACCGTGAGTGCGGTTATGCGGGTGCCACAGATCGACCGCATTGTCGTTGTCGACGACGGCTCATCGGACGGTACCGGGGATGCCGCCCGACTGGCCGGTGCCGAGGTGCTTTCATTGCCGATGAACGCCGGCAAAGGCGGAGCACTCGATGCCGGCTACGAGTTTGTCGCTGCCGAAGCGCGGATCATCGTCCTGTTGGATGGCGATCTAGGCGAGACAGCGGCTCAGGCGAGCTTGCTTCTCGTACCCATACTCTCCGGTTCTGCCGACATGAGCATCGCAAGATTCCCTCGCCCGGCCAACAAGGCTGGATTCGG
>JAHIQC010000102.1 GCA_018902765.1 Actinomycetota bacterium
GAGCGTATACAAGGTTGTCATGTCCTATCCACTGAACGAGCAAGCCCTCCTCGAGTTCGCCGCATCGGTGGACCGTCTCGCAGTGGTCGAGGAAGCCGATCCGTATCTCAAGACGCACCTGAGAGCCATGGGCATCGATGTGGCCGATGTTCCGGTTCCGGCAGAAGGTGAACTGTCTCCGGGAAAGGTGGCCGTCGCGTTTGGTGGCACCCAACCTTCAACCCGTGCTCCGATCGCCGACCTACCGCCGCGTCCACCTCTGATGTGCCCGGGCTGCCCACACAGGCCGGTCTTCCACGCTCTTCGGAAGGCCAAAGCTATCGTCGCTGGAGACATCGGCTGCTATACGCTCGGCGCGCTTCCTCCGCTATCAGCCATGGATTCGTGCGTGTGTATGGGCGCAGGCATTGGAATGGCTCACGGCATGGCGCTCGCCGGGCAAGGTAAAGCCGGAAGGCCGATAGTGGCCGTCATCGGAGACTCGACATTCGCGCATTCGGGCATCACCGGACTGGCCAACATTGCCTACAACGGTGGAGCCGGCACGGTACTCATCCTGGATAACAGAATCACCGCGATGACGGGACATCAGGGCAATCCCATGATGGGCCTGACTCTGATGGGCGAGCAGAACAGGCAGATCGATATTGAAGCGCTATGCGCGTCGATGGGCATCGATCATGTTCGTTCCGTCGATCCACATGACCTAGAAGCTGTCCGCTCGACGATTGCCGAGGAGATCGGCCGTGACGAGTTGTCGGTAATCGTGTTTCGCGCGCCGTGTGCGCTGCTGATACGCGAGAAGGAGCAGCCCTACGCTGTCGACGAGGAGGCATGCACCGCATGCGGCGCATGCATCAAGCTCGGCTGTCCTGCCATCTCAAAGACATCAACCGGCATCGCTGCCATCGACATCACGGTCTGCGTCGGTTGCGGCGATTGTGTGCAGGTCTGCAAGTTCGATGCGATCGTGCCAGCAGGCGAAGCCTGCGAGATCGGAGGCGTGTGATGACCACGACTGTCATGCTCGCCGGGGTCGGAGGACAAGGCACGATTCTCGCCGCTGACGTTCTTGCCAAGGTGGCCAGCGCCGCTGGGTTTGACGTGAAGCTCTCCGAGGTGCACGGCATGGCTCAACGCGGTGGTTCCGTCGACACCACCGTGCGCTTCGGCGACGTGGTTCACTCGCCGCTCACCGACCTGGGCTTTGCGGATCACCTCGTGGCATTTGAGCTCATCGAGGCCGCGCGAACGCTACGCTACGTGCGTCCCGGTGGCAGGCTTCTAGTGAACACGAGGACCATCGATCCGCTGCCTGTCCTCATAGGTGCCGTGCCGTCTCCGGAAGGACTCGAGGGTCAGCTTCAAAACGAAGGAGCGATCTTCTTGGATGCCGAAGAACTGGCATGTGAAGCCGGTAGTCCCAAGTCAGCCAACGTGGTGCTGCTGGGGGCTCTTTCCACTGGGCTTGAGTTTGCCGAGGAGCTTTGGATCAAGGTCATCACGGCAAGGGTTCCTGCGCACACTGTAGAGGTCAACCTGCGCGCGTTTCGTCTGGGTCGAAAGGCCTGTATCGAAGGGGAGTGCATGCTATGAAGGTCCAGCAGCTGTCCGTGTTCATTGAGAACAAAGCAGGCCGCGTGAGCGAGGTCACCGACATTCTCGGTGAGGCTTCGGTCAATATCCGCGGCTTTTCAGTCTCGGACACGGCGGAGTTTGGGATTCTGCGTCTGATTGTGGACAAGCCGGAAGTCGGAATGGCGTCACTCAGGCATGCAGGATTCACGGTCAAGGAGAACGAGGTCATATGCATCGATCTTCCCGACAAGCCGGGAGGACTGGCCAGTGTTCTTAAGATCGTCTCCGATGCAGGAGTCAACATCGAGTACGTCTACTCACTCATTTCGACGTATGTCGTTATCAACGTCGGTGACGCGGACCGTGCGCTACAGCTCCTCAAGGACCAACCCGTGAGGCTGGTATCACACGAGGAGATAGCGTCGGTCTAGGGCTTTCGGATCGCGCGGGCACGCGATCTAGTGAAGGCAAGGGGGGCCGGGACTCCAGTTCCCGGCACTGATACTCCGGCTGGGACGGTCGGTGCACGATACCAGCATGACGGAGCATTATGGGAGGAAGAACATGATTGTGAATACACGCAAGGTGCTGATTCTGTTTCTCGCCGCACTGTTGCTGGCTGTCCCGCTCGTCGGGTGCAGTTCTGATGGCGGCAAAGACACGTCCGAGAAGCCGGCAGAGGTCAAGGACCCTTATCGCATAGGTGCGGTCCTGTCGGAGACCGGCACGTACGCGGGACTCGGTGCGCCCGAGCGCAACACGCTCGAGATGGAAGTCGCGAAGATCAATGATGCTGGTGGAGTCAATGGCCACCCCATCGAAATAGTCTTCGAGGACGACGCCACGGACCCTGACACTGCAGTTGCAGCGACGACTCGCCTCATCGACAAAGAGGGAGTCATGGCCATCATCGGCGCCACAGGTACCGGCGCTACCATGGCCATGCGTCAGGAGATCGACCGAGCAGGCATTCCCCAGCTCTCTCCGGCCGGCGGCACCGCCGTCACGGCGAGCTTCGATCCACTGGTGTTCCAAACGCCATGGAGCAACTCATTGGTAGTCCCCTTTGAGCTGGCGTACATCAAGAAGCAGGGAATCACCAAGATCGGGCTCATCGCCGATTCGGGCGGCTTTGGCAAAGATGGAGCCGGGGTCGTGAAGGAGAAGGTAGCCGGAGCTGGCATAACTATTGTCGCCGAGGAAGCGTTCAACGCCGGGGATACCGACATGTCAGCTCAGCTGACCAAGATCAAAGCCGCAGGTGCTGAGGCCGTTCTTATGGTGACTGCTGGCAAAGAGGCCGCGACTGTCGCCAAGAACATGATGGATCTCGGGATGACGGTTCCCTTGTTCGGCACCCATGGCAACGCACGCACGGAGTTCATCGAAGGCGCGGGCGCGGGCGCCGAAGGCTTCCGTTTTGCCGCTGGCAAGATCCTGCTGCCTGAGAGCTATGACTCGGGTAGCGAGAGCTACAAAGTTGCCACCGAGTTCATCGATGAGTACAGTGCCCAGTTCGACAAGGCGCCGGACACCTTCGCCGGCCACGCCTACGACGCGCTGCACATCATCATCAATGCCATGATGACCTTGGATGAGGGCTTTACGCCCGCCGAGCTTCGCGATGCTATCGAGGCCACCGACGGGTTCGTCGGAATCGGCGGGGTCTTCACCTACTCCGCAACCGACCACAACGGAATGACCGAGGATGACCTCGTGATGTATCAGGTCACGGACGGCAAGTGGGTCCTGGCAAAGTAGGCTTCTTGCGTGTCGGGGTGGTCCGATTCGGGCCACCCCGACACGTTCATCGCCATGAGACGACCGCCATATACGCAATCAAAGAGGCTCTTCTGCGTCTCGCCAAACCTTGTTGAAAGTGGGTCAGTGACCTAAGTGGGTGCACCCGAACTCCTGCAATTCGCTCTAGCCGGACTCAAGAATGGGTCCATATATGCGCTTGTGGCCCTAGGGTTCACCATCGTTTACGCCTCGACCGGAGTGATCAACTTCGCCCAAGGTGAATTCGTGATGCTCGGCGGGATGCTCTCGGTTTGGGCCCACTCGACACTCGGGCTTCCGCTCCCCTTAGCAGCGCTGATCGGCATTCTGGGTACTGCCGTAATCGGCGTTGTCTTCGAGTTGCTCGCCATCAGGCCACGCAAAGACGGGGACCCACTGGCTCTCATCATCATCACGGTTGGCGGCTCGTTGCTTCTATCGAATCTTGCGCGCCACGTATTTGGGCCCAGTGAAAGATCATTGCCGGCCTTCACGGCGGGACCTTCACTGAGATTCCTCGGGGCTACCCTCGAGCGGCAGTCTCTTTGGATATTTGGGTTGACCGCTTTGGCGGTGGTCGTGCTCACAGTGTTCTACTCGCGCACCCGTCTTGGTCGCGCGATGCGTGCTTGCTCCATCAATCGGACTGCCGCCCGTCTCGTGGGCGTGGACCCCAAGCGACTGGTGACCATCTCTTTCGCGCTCGCAGCGGCTCTGGGTGGTCTTGCGGGCGTTGTGACCACCCCGCTCACACAGACAGCATTCAACGTGGGCTCCTCGTTCGGTATCAAGGGCTTTGCCGCCGCCATTCTGGGCGGGCTGGGTAACCCGATTGCGGCAGTCATCGGAGGGCTAGTTCTGGGTTTGCTTGAAAGTATGTCGATCGCCTTTCTCAGCTCAACGTACAAAGACGCGATCTCGCTTGTTGTGTTGCTGCTCGTCTTGTTCATCAGGCCGCAAGGTCTGCTGGGCCGAGGGGGGAGGGAGAAGGTCTGATGTCTCTTCTACGGGAGCACTGGCGCAAGCTGGCACTGTTGATCGTGGGTGCCGGCGTGGCCGTGGTGCCACTCTTCGTCACCGGTACCGACGCCCGGTACGTATTGAAGGTGCTGTCCTTTGTGGGCATCAACGCGCTGATCGTTCTTGGCTTGGCCCTGCTATTCGGGTACGCCGGTCAGGTCTCCATGGGACACGCCGCCTTCTTCGGCCTGGGAGCGTATGCATCCGCATGGGTCACCAAGTCGCTCGGATTGCCGTGGCTGGTTGGTTTGGCAGCCGCCGTACTGTTGACCGCCGCCGCTGGAATCCTGCTCGCATTGCCCTCACTGAGACTCAAAGGGCATTACCTCGCGATGGCGACCTTGGCCTTCGGTGAGATCATGCGCATCGCGTTCGTTGAGGCCAAGGGAGTCACCGGCGGACCGGATGGGCTGTCTGGTATTCCGTACGCAAGCATCGGCCCGCTCAGTTTCGACACCCCTCAGATGAACTACTGGCTTGTCTGGGGAGTCCTGGTGCTTGCCATATGGCTCGCCGCCAACATCGTCAACGGCCGCCCAGGCAGGTCCATGCGGGCGCTGCACGGTTCAGAACTGGGAACCATGGCCTCCGGGATCAATATCACGGGCATCAAGGTCCGGGTATTCACGCTATCGGCGGTCTTTGCGGGCGTGGCGGGGGCGTTGTATGCGAGCGTTGTGGGCTTCGTATCGCCTTCCACATTCTCGCTGCATCTCTCGGTCATCCTCGTTGCCATGGCGGTGTTGGGTGGCACCCGATCCCTGGCAGGCCCGCTACTGGCTGCTGTTGTACTCACGCTCATCCCGTACGCCGACGCAATACTCCCGGGACTGTCACGTGAGGTGATGACAGTGATCCAGGAATGGGAGGCCGACGTATACGGCCTTGTCATCATCATCGTCATTCTCTTCATGCCAGGTGGAATCGCCGGGGCACTGCGCGGGGTCTTCGTACGCGGAGGCGAGGCCAAGTGAGTCTTCTGCAGGTCAGGGAGGTCACACGAAGCTTCGGGGGCCTGATTGCCGTGGATCGAGTCTCGTTCGATGTTCACGACGGGCAGATCAAGGCAATAATCGGGCCCAACGGCGCGGGTAAGTCCACGCTCTTCAACCTTCTGACGTGTTTCGACCGACCTGACAGTGGTTCTGTGCTCTTCGAAGGGCGGGAGCTTTTCGGAGAGCGACCCGATCGCGTTGTGAGAATGGGTGTCGCACGCAGCTTCCAAAACACCCAGTTGTTCGAGGAGATGACAGCCCACGAGAACGTCATCCTGGGGACTCACGCACGTTCGGGTTCGAGCTTCACGCCCGCGGCTCTGCGACTGCCTTCTGCACGAAAGCGAGATGATCTGGCATCTCAGGAAGCCGATCGTCTGCTTCGGCTCGTAGGACTGGAATCATGGCGCGGCTCCTTGGCAGCTGACATGCCTCACGGACTTCGGCGACTTCTGGAGATTGCTCGGGCGCTCGCCACATCACCCCGACTCGTTTTGCTCGACGAGCCGGCGGCCGGCCTCAACACCCAAGAAACCACCGCACTGGGCGAGGTCTTGTACAGAATCAGGGACCACGGTGCCACATTGGTCATTGTTGAGCACGACATGGGCCTTGTGATGGAGGTTTCCGACGAGATCGTGGTACTCGACCGAGGCTGCAAGATCGCCGAGGGTCCTCCTCGGCTGATTCAGAAGGATCCCGCAGTCATACGGGCATACCTCGGTGAGGAGGATGCCGATGAGCTCTGATGGGCCGATACTTCGGATTAGGAGCCTACACGCCGCATACGGCCATGTGGGCGTTCTCAGGGGCATAGACATGCACGTTGAATCCGGCGAACTGGTCACAATCATCGGAAGCAATGGCGCAGGCAAGTCGACGCTGCTCAAGTGCATTGTGGGGATGGTCGCGCCAAGCTCCGGGAGTGTCGAGCTTAACGGCAAGGACTTCACCGCTTCGGGTCCGGAACGGGCTGTCCGCGCGGGTATGGCGCTGGTGCCGGAAGGTCGTCTGTTGTTCGGGCCTATGAGTGTTGCCGAGAATCTTGCTCTCGGCGCCTATTCCAGGCCGGCGCGCGAGAGCCACAAGGTGGAGCTTTCTCGAATCTGGGAGCTATTCCCAGTTCTGGAGGAACGCAAGCGACAGACGGCCGAGACGCTATCAGGGGGGGAGCAGCAGATGCTCGCGATTGCGCGCGCCCTGATGGCGCGGCCGCGACTGTTGCTTCTCGACGAGCCGTCGCTGGGACTGGCACCCAAGGTGATCGGCGAGATATTCAAGGTGCTGGATGAGCTCAGGCGAGAGGGGCTAACCATCGTGCTGGTCGAACAGGATGCACATCTGGCACTCAAACACGCCGACCGAGGCTACGTCATGCGTACCGGTGAGATTGCGGTGTCGGGTACAGCAGTCGAGCTTCTTGCCGATGACAATGTGCGGCATATCTATCTTGGCGGCGCACCGGCGCCGAGTGGCGA
>JAHIQC010000103.1 GCA_018902765.1 Actinomycetota bacterium
CGGGCGAGGGCACCCACACCGTGCAGGCGCAGTACCGCGACAATGCGGGCAACACGGCGTCGGTGCAAGATACGGTAACCGTTGATCTGACGGCCCCCTCAAGCATCGCCACGGTCTCGGCTGCGGGCTGGTCGAACATGCCCGTGACGGTCTCGCTGCAGGCCACGGACACCGCAAGCGGTGTGAGTCGTATCGTGTATCGCATAGGCTCCGGCGGTCTAGACACAACGTACACGGCACCGTTCATCGTGAGCGACGAGGGCGTCACTGACGTGTACTTCCACGCGATCGATGCTGTAGGTAACACCGAAACCACGCGCAGTGTCCCGGTCTATCTGGACTTCACGCCGCCGACGGGCACGCTTGTCGTAGCCGGCGGGCAGTCCTTGGTCAGCACGGCGAGCGTGGCTTTGGACTCGGCCGTCCCTGACGCCGTGGACATGCGGGTCGACCCGGGCAGCGGGGTGTTCGGCGCGTGGGGCCCGTATCAGCCATCCATCATCGCGACCGTCCCCGGCGAAGGCTCCCTGATGCTGCGCGTGCAGTATCGCGACCGCGCGGCCAACACGCTGCTTTTGAGCGGCGGACTCACGGTCGACCTTGCGGCCCCTACCACCACAGCCCCGGGGATCACCGGGCAGATCTTTTCCGCCCCGGTGATCGTGACTCTGGAGGCGACTGACACGGTCTCCGGCGTCGCCCAGACCTTCTACCGGTTGGGTGCCGGCGCCAATCAGCCCTACACCGGCCCCTTCACGGTTTCCGCCGAAGGCACGATGGTCGTCACCTTCTGGTCCATCGATGCAGCTGGACATGCCGAGGAGCCCAAGACCGCAACGGTGCGCATAGACACCGTGGCTCCCATCGGCACATTCCGGCTCGCGGGCGGGGCGTCGTACGCGCTTACCGAGAACGTCTCGGCCGACTCGGCGTTCGCGGACGCGGTGGACATGAGCTTGGATGCGGGCGCCGGCTTCGGGGCATGGTTCCCGTACGCCGACACGACGTCGGTCGTGCTGTCAGGCGAGGGGACGCACACCGTGTCGGCGCAGTTCCGCGATGCCGTTGGCAACGTGCGCACCATGCAGGATTCGATCTTCGTTGATCTGGCTGCGCCCGAGACCACGGTCACGCTTTCGCCGGCAGGCTGGTCCGCGGGGCCGGTGACAGTGAGTGTGAGCGCTTCAGACACGGGAGCGGGCATCGCTTCGATCTTGTATCGGATCGGGAGCACGGTCAGCACATACACCACCTCGTTCCAGATATCGGCTGAGGGCGAGACCACCATCGAGGTCTGGTCGATCGATCGCGCAGGTCGGGTTTCGGCGATCGCGACCGCGGTGGCGCGCGTGGATACCGGTGCGCCCGTCGGCACCATGCGGATATCCGGCGGCGCCACGTACTCCACTGGGCGCACCGTGAGCGTGGAGTCCACGGTGACCGGAGCCACAGAGATGGCCATCGACTCGGGCGCAGGCTACGGTCCTTGGATCGCATATCAGGCCAGTGTCCCCGTTACCTTCACGGCCGATGGATATCGGACGCTCGCCGTGAGGTACCGCGACGCGGCGGACAACCGGCTCACGCTAACAGCGAGCATCACCGTTGATACCGCAGCTCCCCAGTTCACATCCGTTTCGGTCACCGTTGATTCGTGGCGGCGCCCGAAGCACCCGACTGGTAGCCTCACCGCCCGCTGGACCGCCGCCGACGCCAATCCCGTCACTGGTTACTCGTGGACCGTGGACCAGAACGCGGCCGGAATGCCCGATACACTCGCCGACACCGCGGGCACGATGCTCGCAACAACGGTGCCGACCCACGGAATCTGGTACTTCCATCTGAGGGCCAGGGACGCTGCGGGAAACTGGAGCGCGACTCGAACGGTCCGCTTCGAGGTCACCTACGGACGGACCCGCGGTCGGGTGTTCCGCTGACGCGGGTTGTTCCTCGGCGGGTGTGCTTGCGTCACAATGGGAACGTCCGTGCCACTCAAGGCTTTGTGAGGGGTGTGTTTCGATGAGTGACATCCGATTCGGCACCGATGGCTGGAGAGCCGTCATCGCCGATGATTTCACCTACGAGAACCTGCGCCGTGTGGCTGATGCCGCGGGCCGGGTCTTTGCCGAGGACAAGCCCGGCGGGCTTGTCGTGGTCGGCTACGATACGCGCTTCGAAGCGCGTTCGTTCGCAGTGGCTGCAGCCGAAGTGCTTGCGTCGCATGGCCTGAAGGTGGCGGTGTCTGATCGCTATCTGCCGACACCGGCGCTGTGCTGGGCTATCGCGCACGACGCCGAGGCTATCGGCGGAGTGATGCTCACCGCGAGTCACAACCCTGCGCCCTACCTCGGATTCAAGCTTCGCATGTCTGATGGCGGGGCGTCGCCGGTGGCGTTCACTGATCGCGTCGAGAACTCGCTTGTGGCCACGGCCCCCGAAGCCCGCGGAACCTACGGCATGGCGGACCTGATCAGCCCGTACCTCAAGGCGATCTCACGGCTCGTCGATGGCGAGGCGATAGCCGCAGCCAAGCTCCGCGTCGCGGTCGATCCTCTCTATGGCGCCGGGCAAAGCTATCTGGCGCAGACGCTCGATTCGTTCGGGGTTGATGTCACCGAGATCCATGGCGAGCGCAACCCGGGCTTCGGCGGACTGCACCCCGAGCCGATCCCTCCGCACATCGATGAGCTCAGGGCCCTCGTGAGGGACCAGGGCCTCGATGCCGGGTTCATCACGGACGGCGATGCTGATCGCATCGGCGCCAGCGACGAGCACGGCAACTTCGTGAACCCCCACCGCATCATCTGTCTGGTGGCGCAGCATCTCGTACAGGACAAGGACATGACCGGGCGCATCGTGAAGACGCTGTCGACCTCGGTGCTCGTGGACCGGCTGGCCGCGCACCTGGGTCTTGAGGTGGTCACTACTCCGGTCGGATTCAAGTGGATATACGAGGAGATGGTGGCAGGCGACGTTCTCATCGGCGGCGAGGAGTCGGGCGGCATAGGCATCCCCGCGCACGTGCGAGAGCGCGACGGCTTGCTCATGGCGCTGATGCTGGCTGAGATGATGGCCCAACGCGGACGCACCCTGGGTGAGCTTGTCGAAGACCTGTTCGCGATCACGGGCCCGATGGAGTATCGCCGCGTCGATCTGCGCCTCGAGCCGGCGGCCATGGAGCGCTTCCGCGAAGCGATGGCGACGCTGGCGCCTACGCAGCTGGCGGGTCTGCCCGTAGGCGAGATCCTGCACACCGATGGCGTGAAGTTCCTGCTTCCAGATGATGCGTGGGTGCTCTTGCGCACGAGCGGGACCGAGCCTTTGGTTCGCATCTACGCTGAGGCGCTCAATATGGGCGTTGTCGACGAGCTGCTCGCTGCCGGTCAAGACATCGTGACGGGGGTCTGAGTCAGTGCGCGTCACGATGATCAACAAGTACTACCCGCCGCACCTTGGTGGCATCGAGCACCACATGCATGACCTGGCACTTGGCCTTGCGGCTGCGGGTGTGGATGTGCGAGCGCTTGTGGCCAACGAGGGCCGGGAGCTCGTGGATACCGAGTACGACGGAGTTCCTGTCACGCGGCTACCTCGTGCATTCGCGTACGCTTCTACGCCTGTGGCGGTCGCGATGCGGGCGAACATCCGAGCGCAGGCTGCTTCTGAGACCCCGCCGGACGTGCTGCACCTGCACGCTCCGTATCCGTGGGGCGAGATCTCGTGGCTGGGTTCGGGCGTGGACATCCCGTCCGTGCTGACCTATCACAGCGACATCGTGCGCCAACGGTTCCTCGGCGCGGCCTACCGGCCATGGCTGGAGCGCACACTCGACAAGGTCGATCTCATCATCGCGGGTTCTCCCAACATGGTCGAGCACTCTGATCTGCTCTCCGCTCGTGCCGACAAGTGCCGGGTGGTCCCGTACGGCATCCACACCGAGAAGTTCGATGACACGCCCAAGACCGTCGCGCGAGCCCAGGTACTGCGGGCGTTTCACCCCAGGCCGATCATCCTGTTCGTCGGACGCCTCGTGTACTACAAGGGCGCCGACGTGCTTCTGCGCGCGACAGAACGCCTAGACGTCGATATCGTGCTCATGGGCTCCGGTCCGCTTGAAGCGCCGCTTCGCGAGTGGGTCGTGGCTCACGGCATGGCGGATCGCGTCACGTTTCTGGCTCCGCAGCCCGATGCTGAACTCGCCGCATGGTATCAAGCGGCTGATGTCTTCTGTCTGCCGAGCGTCGCGCGCTCGGAAGCCTTTGGGCTCGTGCAGATCGAAGCCCACGCATCCGGCACGCCGGTGGTCTCCACCGACCTGCCCACCGGAGTCCCGTTCGCCAACCTCGACGGCGTGACCGGCCTTACCGTTCCCGTGGGCGACCACGAGGCCCTCGCAAGTGCTCTTGAGCGACTGGTGGCCGACGACGAGCTGCGCGCGCGCCTTGGCGCTCAGGCCCGCGAGCGGGCGCGTACGGAGTTCAGCGTCAGCCGCATGGCCGCTCAAACTCGGGATGTCTACCAGCAGGCCGTCGGAGGAATCGCGTGAGACGCGGTCCTTTCATCGGCATGTCGTTGTTCTTGGACGCAGCGCTCGTAAACGTCGGTATCGTCGCATCCTTCTACGTATGGTTTGCGGGGACGCTGCCGGAATTCAACTTCAGTCCGTATATCGCGCTAGCCCCAGTGCTCACCGTGATCTATCTGGTGAACGGCTATATCTACGGGCTCTACGAGCCCGAGCGAACAGAGAATCCCTGGTCCGCGATACGTGCGGTCGTCTCCGCCGTGAGCCTCGGCACAGTGCTGACCACGGCGGTGTTGTTCTTCGCGGGTCCCGACTTCTTCTCGTTCTCGCGTGCAGTCATCGTCATCAGCTGGCTGGTCCTGAACGCCCTTCTGGCTGGCTGGCGGCTTTTGTTCCTGCGCGTCTCCCGCGTGACATGGCCCGAGCAGTGCGTGCTCGTGGTCGGCACCGACAAGCTGGCAATCGAGTTGGCCGGCGAGCTTCGCAATCGTGAGCGTTGGGGCTACCGAGTGGCGGGGCTCGCGTGCCCGAGCCAGTCCGAGTGCCCGGTCTCCGATGCCGACACCGGGGGCTTCCCCGTTCTCGGTTCTGCCGAGGATATCGGTGGCATCGTCAGGGAGCACGGCGTCGATCGGATAATCATCGTCTCCCCGGTAGCGTTGCGGGAGCTCATCGAGAACCTTGCATTGGCCGATGAGAGCTCCGTGCGCGTCGACGTGGTCCCGGAGCTTTACGAGATATTCATCGGCACCGTGGACTCGATGGTGGCAGATATCCCGCTCATGGAGATCACGCGTACCAGCGTTCCGCGCTGGTTCGGTTCGGCCAAGCGGATCGTCGACGTGCTTGGCTCATTGGTACTCCTGATCGTGCTGAGCCCGGTGCTGCTCGTGGCGTCTTTGGCCATCCTCATCGCCATGGGATGGCCGGTCGTGTTCTCGCAGGAGCGTAGCGGCAAGGACACGAAGCCATTCCCTGTATACAAGCTCAGAACCATGATCCAAGGGGCTGAGTCAGAAACAGGCCCAGTGCTTGCTGTGGAGAATGACAGCCGGATCACCCCGCTCGGGAGTTTCTTGCGAACCTATCGTTTGGATGAGCTGCCGCAGCTGTTGAACATCCTTCTCGGACAGATGAGTTTCGTAGGTCCGAGACCGGAGCGTCCGTTCTTTGTTCAGACCTATATCGAGGAGATTCCCGGATACCGCGAGCGCTTCAGGATCAAGCCTGGCGTGACCGGCCTGGCACAGGTCAGCGGCGGGTATGCGACAACCCCGGAACGCAAGCTGAAGTACGACCTCATCTACATGTATCATCAGAACCTGTCTATGGACCTACAGATCATCATCGAGACTCTGCGCGTGGTACTCACGGGCAGGGGAGCCAGATAGGAGCCGTAAGTGGCCAAGAGCGGTAAATCGAAAGCGCGCGTTGCGAACAAGAGCCCTCAGCCGGCGGCACCGGTCGCAGATGTCATGCGCCCTGCGCAGAAGGTCGCGTGGTGGGCACTCAATCTTCTGATATTCGTCACGCCGGTGATCATTGCGAACTGGACCACGATCGGGTTCCAGCTCCCACTCACCTATGACCAGTTCGACATCGTCAAGGTCCTGTCGCAAAGGGTGTTCACGCTCATCGCTTTTGGTGCTTGGGCCTGGGATATCCTGTCGCATGGCGGCAAGCTGCGACGATCCAAGATCGACTATCTCGTACTTGCCCTGCTCGGCTGGGTCGTGCTCACGACGTTCACGTCCATCCATTGGCAGACCGCGCTCTTCGGCAAGTACCGTCGTTTCGAGGGCCTGCTGGCATTTGTGAACTACGCGTTCGCATTCTTCATGGTCACTCAGTTCGCCGATCGTGCTTCGCGCATCCGCACGCTGGCAAGGACACTGTTCTTCTCGGGTGCCATCGTGAGTCTGTATGGGGTCATGCAGTACATAGGGATCGATCCGATCCGCTGGGGCACTCTGCCCTTCGAGGCGAACCGCGCCTTCTCCACCTATGGCAACCCGGACATGCTCGGCGGTTTTCTGATATTCCCGCTGGTAATGTCGCTCGCGCTCGCGCTGTCTGAGACCGGTCTCGTGATGCGTGTCACCTACTGGATCGGCTTTCTGCTCGCCGTGTTCGCGTGGATCGTTGCATTCACTCGCGGAGCCTGGATAGGCGGTGCGGTCGCGCTCACGATCTTCATCGTGATCGCGGTTCGGAACAGAGTGAAGCTCACCGGCACGGATATCGGATTCCTTGGGGCCATAGGCGTCATGGCGGGAGGCCTTGTGGTCGCCAGCCTGAACGCGACTTCTTCTGTCATGAACGTGTGGCTGCGGTTGCAGTCGATCTTTGATACCAACGACGGCAGCTCCAAGACGCGATTCCAGATATGGCAGGCGGCTATCGACGCCATCAAGGATCGGCCGATCTTTGGATTCGGCGCCGACACGTTCAGGCTCGTGTTTCCCAAGTACAAGCTCGCCGAGTATGTGGGTGATGCGGGATACCTCTCGGTTGCGGACAACGTCCACAACTATCCGCTCCAGATAACTGCGGCGCTCGGCATACCCGGTTTCCTGCTTCTCTACGGCACGTTCGGCGCCGCGGCATGGTTTTCGGCGCCGCTGGTGTTCAAGCGTCATGAAGGCACCGAGCGTCTCGTGCTTGCGGGATTCTGGGCCGCTTGCGCCGGATACCTGACGAGCCTGACCTTCGGCATATCGGTGACCGGCTCCACGTTCCTGCTGTGGGTGTCGATGGCAATCGTTCTGGCCCCACTGGCCCGAGTCATCGAGGTGCGTCGCTTCAAGGGAGGAATGCTCCTCTCGATAGTTGTGCTCGTGCTGGTGGGCGTGCTGCTTGCGGGCAGCTTCGTGTACACCGTCGCCGACAATCACTATCTCAAGGCCCGTCTCGTGACTCAGGGACAGGTCCGCATCGACGAGGTCAAGCAGGCTATCGCGCTGAACCCCTATAACGACATGTACCGTGCCGAGCTTGGGTTGGCCTATGTCGACAGCACTGTGAACATAGTCACTCAACTAGCCTCTGGCGGCGGGCAGGATCCCGCTCTGCGCGCCCAGGCTCAGGCCAATTTCGATGCTGCCGAGACCGCACTTCGCGCTTCGATCGATTTCGTCCCGTGGGAGTATGACAACTACGTGTTCATCACGAGTCTGTACAGCTTGGGTGCCGAGTATCTTGATCCCGCATATGGCGAACTGGCCGTTGAATACGGTCTGAAGGGCGTGAAGGTCGAGCGCTACGGGCCTGCTATCCGCTTCCAGTTGGCGCGCGCGTTGATGCGCTTGGGACGCCTTGATGAGGCTCGCGAGCATCTCCAGATCGCGGTTGATCTTGACCAAAACTACGGTGACGCATGGGTCCTGCTCGGCGATGTGACTCGCATGGCCGGCGACCTTCCGGCTGCGCGCGATGCGTACACCAAAGCGCTCGTGCTCCAGCCCACGCTCACCAATGTGCAGAGCAGTCTGGCTGCCGTCGAGGCGAGTATCGCGGCAGGGAATTAGGGAACGACAACCACATGAGCAACCACGTACCCAACACCACGGTGCAGCGCCTGCCGGTCTACTTGCGCTGCCTCGTGCAGGAGCAGAGTCTTCGCGTTCCTGTGGCCAACTCGGTGCGCATAGCCGAGATGGCCGGGACCAATGCAGCTCAGGTCCGCAAGGATCTGTCGTACCTTGGCGAGTACGGCATACGCGGCATCGGTTATGACGTCGACGGGCTGGTCAGGCATTTGACGCGCTGGCTCGGACTGGAGCATGTCAGAAAGGCGGCCATCGTCGGCTACGGCAGGCTTGGAAGCGCGCTTCTGGGCTACGGCGGTTTTCAGGATCGCGGCTTCTCTTTGGCCGCTGTGTTCGATACCGATCCTGAGAAGATCGGAACTGCGGCCGGTTCAGGTCTCGTGGTCGAGCCCCTCGCGGATTTTGCGGCTGCCGTGGAGCGTGACGCACTTGAAATCGTCGTTCTCACGGTTCCCGCGAGCGTGGCACAGGCCGTCACCGACACCGTGGTCGCCGCAGGTATCAAAGCGATTCTGAACTTTGCGCCCACGAAGCTCCTGGTGCCGGCAGATGTTGCAGTACGACAAGCCGACGTTGCAGCCGAGCTTCAGATACTCTCGTTTCACCTCTCGAGCGGCGGTGAGTGAATGAGCGGTTCGGTACCGGCGGCCGATGAGACTCGCGATGACTCGCGTAGCGTCCCTGTCTGGCTCGCGTTGCTCGTACTGGCTCTTCTCCTCGCCGTGATGGGCGTTGGGGGCTTTGCATTGCGAGGAGCCCTCGAGCATTCATCCTCTCCGACATCCGCAGTCGACCTCGAGATCGCGAAGTGGGAGGACTCAGTCAAGATCAACAGCGACGATCTCGAAGCGCACCTGAGCCTCGGTTTCGCCTATCAGCAGGCCAAGCGCTATGACGACGCGATTGCCCAGTACGACTTCGTGATCGATCGCACTCCAAAGGACACTGCTGCCCTCTATAACAGAGGGGTCGCGCTCATGGCGCTAGGCGACGATGACGGCGCCGAGGCCACGTGGTGGCAGGTGCTCGAGATCGAACCGCAGCACGTTCTGAGCGCGAAGTCCCTCGGGGAACTGTACGCCGACAGGGGAGAGTATCGCTCGCTCGTGGAGGCGGTGCGCCCTGTGGTTGAGCAGAACGACTCGGCGGCGGATCTTCAGTATCTGATGGGACTCGCCTATGAGAATCTGGGGCGAGCTGATTGGGCCAAGATCCGCTACGAGTTGGCGCTCAAGTACTACCCCGATATGCCTGAGGCTAAAGAGGGACTCAAGCGACTTGGGGTGGAGCAGTGAGCATACCGCGCGCCAAGCTGACCGCGCGGCAGGCATTCCTGATGCTCGCCCTCGTGTTGGCCGTAGCGCTTATCGCACTTTTGGCATATGTGCTTCTTCTCTCGGGGCCCAATGCGCTCGTTCGCTTTGGCGGGCAGGTCCGTGCCGGCGTCGAACCCGTGCTCACCATCGATGGTCCCGGAACAGGCGAGCAGCCTCGATTCGACCGCCCGATGGGTGCTGCGCTCGGACCCGACGGGACAATCTATGTGGCAGACACGGGAAACGACCGTATCTGCGTGTTCGATCGCGACGGTGTGTTCGTGCGCGAGTTCGGTGGCCACGGTATCGCCAAACCGCTGGCCGGAGTGAAGGCGACATGGAAGCCGGGGACCTTCAACTATCCGGTCGGTTTGGATGTCGATCCGGCCGGAAACCTGTATGTTGCCGATTTCCGCAATGATCAGATACAAGTCTACGACTCGCAAGGGGTGTTCTTGCGCCGGTTCCCCGATCCGGCACTGGTCGTGGGGAAGGGGGCCTCAGGTCAAGAGGGCACGGGAATCGCGGTCACCGATGTAGCCGTTCGCGACGGCCGGGTCTACGCCACCGACACGTATCAGATCCTCGTCTTCTCGATCACTGGTGAGTTGCTCGAACAGTTTGGACGGCCTGGCACGAGGCCCGGGAACCTCGAGCGGCCAAACGGCGTCGATGTCGGGGAAAACGGCACGGTGTATGTGGCCGATTCGAACAACAATAGGATCCAGGCATTGAGCCCCACAGGAGAGCCGCTGTGGGCTACAGGGGCTCGCGTCTCGGAATTGAACAAGGAGTCGAAGAACCCCTTTGCGCTGCCTAGGGGCGTCACAGTACTCAACGATGACTCACTTGTCGTTGTTGACGCATTCGCGTTCGCGCTCATACAGGTCGGCCCCGATGGTAAAATCGGATCGACGTGGGGAGAGCGCGGTGTCGAACCGGGGCAGTTCAACTTCCCCAACAGTATCGACGACCTCGACGATATCCTCGTTGTCTCCGACAAGGAGAACGACAGGGTACAAGTGCTCAGATTGACGGGTCGCGGCTCCTTGTGACCAGCGCGAGTACTGGCCTGAACCTTGCTTAAGATGGCTCGGATTGTGTACCATGGCAAGTAGGTCCGTTCGGGCTTATGTTCGCGTGTCCCAAGGTAGGTCATTGGACTTGAAGCGCAGTTTCCTGACTCTGTTCGTCCTACTCGCGGCGCTGAGCGTGTTCAGCGTTGCGCCGGCATACGCCTATGATGAGACGCAGCCTCCTTCGGGACGCAGCTGTGTTGAATGTCACGGCATGGAGCAGGGTCAGACGTCCACGACTACCGTGGAGCCAACACGCAAAGGGCCTCACGGAGGCTATTCGACGGGCACACAGAAATGCGAGACCTGTCACACCATTCACAACGCGCCGCTCGGAAGTATCATGTTGCTGCCGGCAGCCACCATCAAGGACACCTGCAACAGCTGCCATGACGGCACCGGCGGGCAGGGCGTGTATGGCGTGATCGAGGCTCGCGGTATGACCGTGAAGTCCGCTCATCGGATCGAAACAACCAACCTCATCCCGGGTGGCGCTGCAGACGGTAGCAGTGGCACCGCGACGTTCTCGGCCGATGGCGGCTTCCTGACCTGCAGCGACTGCCACAGCCCACATGACTCGAACACTCTTGCCGCCTTCACTGGAGATCGCGTGCGCGAGTCGACCCCGACCGCGTTTCCCGGTGTCAGCGCACTCAAGACCAACCGCCTCTTGCGCCAAAGGCCAGCCAGTTCGGTGGCCACTGTGACGGCGTACGGCTCGGATTGGTGCGGCGCGTGTCACTTCGGGCGCCTGTCGAGCCACGATGCCAGTTCAGTAGCGAACCATCCTGCGGACAGTCTCTCGACCACCACAACACCGTTCATCTATGAGAACGTCGCACGCCAGACAGCCGTGAACACCACCACGACGGTGATGGGCTCTCTGGGTGCCAGCAACCTCGGTTACGTGATGTGGGAGTCGACGGCCACACCCGCCGTGCGCTCCAGCTTGCAGACGGGGCACTATCCTATCTGCCAGCAGTGTCACGAGGACGCGCGCCATGTGGGCGACGACCCGGCCGGCCCCCTCACTATCTCGACACTGAACGGCTACGACGAGCGCTTCAACATCACCGTGGCCGATGGCGCGCCTGATGGCGTGTCCGGCTCCGCCGACAGCCCACGGTTCCAGGTGTTCCCGCACGAGTCGCAGAACCTGCGGCTTTTGCTCGAGGACACCACGGACGATCTGTGCCTGAACTGTCACCGCCCGTAGACGGATGAATCGATTCTTCGTCACGCTCACGGTCGTGATCTTCGCACTCATGTTGGTGACCGGTTGTTCGAGCGCCGACAACGTCAAGGATTCGTCGCCGACAGCAGTCGGAGCGATTCAGGCACCCGCTGAATACGATTTGAGCACGCCCGAAAGCGCGGTACGCTCATATCTGGCAGCAATCTCGTTCGCATATCGGACAGGCAACTCTGAGGCTGCATCCGCGACGATGACCGCCTGGGAGGGCGTCCGGGTGGACTCCTACATCGAACTCAATCGACAGCAGAGCCGGGGCATCGAACAGACGCTCACTGCATTCGAGGTGCTCGAGTCCAGCGGCGAAGAGCCTACGATGACCGTGACGGCGGACGAGGCATGGGCGTATCGCTACTTCGCCCTTGCGGATGGCAGCTACCAAAGCGAGGAACTCACGGCGGCGTATCGTTCGCAGTACACCGTCGTCAACTCTGGCGGCATCTGGCTGGTCGACAAGGTTCAGGTCACCCCCGCCGGCGAGGTGAAGTAGCCCGATGTCCCCGCGCTTGGGCCCGGTTCGGCGGCTTCATCGCACCTTGCGCTCCCCGCGATTGGTCGCATGGCTGCTCCTGATCGTGACGGGCTGGCTCGTGCTGGGCACCCTGGTTCCACAGACGTCCCTAGATGCGGCGAAGGTCGAGACGTGGGCGCGTGCACATCCGACGCTCGAGCATATTGTTGGGCCACTCGGTCTCCATGCGGCCTACACGCAACCCCTCTTTGTCATGCTGATGTTCCTGCTCGCGGCCTCGACCGCGATCTGCGCCTGGGAGCGAACTCGCTACGCGGCCCGCATGTCGATGGCCAAAGGCTCAATCACCGCCGCTCAACTTGAGCGACTGCGCATCTCCGAGCCCATAGACATACCTGCCGAGGAACACTCCGATCCCCAAGCGTCGCTTGCGCGCGCGGCGGAGTCACTGCGTTCGCTTGGTCTGCGGGGTCCGGTGGGCCCCAGACTGCTTGAATCCTCTTCCGGCGTTTGGGGACTTTGGGGCAGTCCGGTCTTTCACTGGGCGCTGGTCGCGTTGATTGTTCTGATCCCGGTCGGCCGACTCACTCGTTCAGAGGGCCTTATGGGGGTCGTCGCCGGATCCTCGCGTGTCGACTCCCGGGAAGCATATGGGCTTGTCGATGTGGGTCCGTTGCACCAGGGATTCACCGGTCTTGATATCGGAGTGATGCCTGGTATCGAGTTGAACTACGACGACAACGGTATCGACCGTGGCCCGGCTCCTGTGGTCACGCTGTCGAGGGATGGTCAGTTGCTCGCTGAGCAGAAGGTATACCCCAACCGACCGTTGAAGTATGGATCGCTGACGGTGCACATGAGTGAGCTCGGCGCGGGGGCCGCATACTCACTCGTGACCAGCGATTCGGTGATCCTTGAGGATCAGGCGCTCATCGACGTGATCGAGGGCGACAGCCGCGCCTACACTCCGTTCACAACAGCGTACGGGGATGGATCCGGAGCTTCGGTGGTCTCTGTCACCGTGGACATCCCCGATGATCCCCAAACTCTGGTCGATGACTCCGAGGAGCCCCGGAGACTGGTGAGCGTCATCGCCACAGGGCCCGCAGGGGATACCGTCAATACACTGGCGGGCGTCGGAGACACGCTGGACTTGGGCGCCGGGTTGGGGATGCGCATCGATGCAGTCGACTACTATGCACGACTTTCCGTGGTCGATGACTGGTCGGTGGACTGGATATACGCCCTGTTCGCCATCGCGGTGGTGTCGGTATCTGTTTCGGTACTGGTGCCCCACCGCGTCGCGAGGGTGTATCTCGACCAAGCGGTCACGCCGCCGGTGCTCAGGCTGGATACACGTCACAGCCGAAGCTCACCCGAGTTTCACCAGAAGGTGCGTGACGCTCTCGAGAGTGTGAGGATGGAGGAATCGTGACGCAGGAGATCGTACTCATGTGGACAGCGGTCACGTGCTACGCGCTGTCTGCGATGCTGTTCGCGATCGCATTCGTGTTCAGGAAGCAGGCTCTGTTTCGTTGGGCGCTGATTCTGGGCCTGCTGGGTCTGTTGCCACACGCGATTGCCATAGGCGTGCGGTGGAATCGCGTCGGACATCCCCCCGCGCTCGGCTTTTACGAGGTTGTCTCGTCGTACGCCTTCATATCAGTCTCGGCATTCGGGCTGCTTGCATGGCGTCGGCGCAACATGGCGCCGCTTGGCGTTGTGCTCATGCCGATCTCGTTTCTCCTGCTGGGTGCAGCGATGTTCACGTCCAGGGCAGACCTGGAACTCACCAGCACGCTGGCGAGTTGGTGGCTGAACATCCACGTCGCGTTCGCGAAGCTCTCCTACGGGGCGTTCGTGGTGTCCTTCGCTCTTGCTCTGGTGTATCTGTATCGCGAGCGGGCTCAGGGTGCACTGGCCGATGTACTAGCGAAACTGCCCGCCCAAG
>JAHIQC010000104.1 GCA_018902765.1 Actinomycetota bacterium
AAGCCGGGCTCGGACTCCAGCGGGCGGCGTCGACTGAGCATCCGAGCACTGGAGGCTGAAATCCCCATGCGATTGCCTCATAACGCCAATCTGCTTGCGTAAACTAGCGTTTCGTGCTACTTTATGAACGTGAAATGGATACTCAGAAGATGACAACGCCTGAAAAGGTCTCGACATTCGTCGACCAGCTTCAGACAACGGGCACCTACACGTTCACTCACGCGGACGCGCGAGCCGCGTTGCCGATGTCTGAGATCGCAGTCGACAACGCGTTGCGTCGCCTCAAGAAGCGCGGCCGCATCCTGGCTCCTCGTCGTGGGTTCTACGTAATCGTGCCCACCGAGTACGTCACCGCCGGATCGCCACCGCCCTCGTGGTACATCGACGACTTGATGGGCTACCTCGGTCAGCCCTACTACGTTGGGCTGTTGTCTGCGGCGGCCATTCACGGTGCTTCTCATCAACAGCCGATGAAGTTCCAAGTCGTCACCGATCGCCCCACCCGCGAGGGCGTGGCGGGACGATCGCGCATCGATTTCCACATGAGCAGTCAAATCGCCAAGACCCCCGCGGTCCCCATGCAGACGGAGACCGGCACCATGCTCGTTTCCACGCCCGAATCGACCGCCTTCGATCTCGTTCGGTTTTCGGCGGCGTGCGGTGGTTGGAGCAACATCGCGACCGTGCTGCACGAGCTTTCCGAACGTCTTGAGCCAGCAGCTCTCGCCGCGGTTGCACAGCTACGCAAGGCTCCAGAGATCCAGCGCCTCGGCTACCTTCTGGACCAAACGGGCCAGCACCGACTTGCCGACCCGCTGTTACGCGTGCTCAGTTCCATGCGGTATCGGCCGATCTTGCTCGCCCCTGATTCCCCGCGTGTGGAAACCGACGTGGTTCGCCCCTGGCGTGTGATACCGAACCTGGAAGTGGAGATCGACCTGCGTGCAGGATGAAACGGGGCTACCCGTCCTCGCTGAATCAATCGGCGCATCGGTCAGCAGGACGACGATGACCCTAGGCTAGCTCCGGGTGAGCAGTCTCCAGCCACTCACGCACCGATACCTGGAGGGCCTCCGTCTCCGAGATGAGTTCTGCAACATCCGCCTTGGTCGCCACACCGATCCCGTCGTAGTCGACCGTGTTGCGCCTGGAGCGACAGGCGTCGAGATAGTCCGCAGTCCTGACAGCCCGCTCGCCAAGAATCAGCGGAAGCGCTTCGATCGTGGTGTGGTGATGAGCCATCCCATGTGTGCGGTATCCCTCCGCACGCAGGACGACTGTCGCCAGTTGAAGTGCGGCGTTGTATGCGGTGGCGAATCTCCGGTCTGCAGACAGCGCCTCCAGTCGGGCGTCTGACAAGTCCCGCTCGACGACCTTGAACAAATCCGCTATCTCAGAGGGAGCTGAGGTAGACGCCGCACTCGGCCCTTAGCCAACAACCGCTGCAAGTTCATCATCATCACCAACCAGCCATACCTTGGGCCCAGCGAGCACCGTGGAGACGAGGTGTTCTTTTCGGGCGATGCGTTCGCGCAGTTCTGTCTCACTCATGATGATGATGTTCGGCTCACGGCCAACATCGCGGAGCGCAGGGACGAGGCTCGCAGCGACTTCTCGAAGGCCAAGATCCCCGACCACGAACACATCAAGGTCGCTTTCAGGCCCGTCGATTCCGGCTGCGACCGACCCAAAGAGAAATGCGAGCCGCACCCCCTTCAGACCAGTCAGCGCATCTCTCAAGCGGTCCCCGAGCGCGATCGTCGCGAGCAGCACGTCGCGCAGCCCGGCAAAGGCGGGGTGCTGCGCGTTGGCTGTGTACTCGACCTGGCGCCCTCTGGTCTCGCGAGCAATCAGGCCAGTCTGCTCAAGACGCTTGAGCTCTCGCTGGACGAGATACAGCGAACCGCCGGTCTCATCAACCAGTTCCTTCTGGATGTAGGTACGTCCCGGGTCGCGCGCGAACACTGCAAGTATCGCTGCAAGCGTGGGCGTCGCGAAGATTGTCTCTATACTCGCCATACCAACCTCATTGGTCTTAAAACCAACAACATTGGTAATACATTACGCTCGGATGCCCCGTCGCGCAAGAGTGTGCAAGGGCTCCTACTCGACGGCGGATCCGGCGGGATAGTACACAGCCCCCAGTAACGACCGCACGTCCTGCAGCGACATCCCAATGACCCCGAAGGTTCTTGGCTCGGCGCCGTCACGCAATGCTCGCGCCACGAATTCTGCCAGATCGACTCGAATCGCATCAGGCAGTGCGATCCGCTGAGCCGGCGATACGAGCTGACTCAGTCGAATGATGTCGTTGCGGTGCTTCTTGATGTCGTCACGAGATACTGCCTCGCCGCGCTCTCGTCGCTCGGTCAGGTCGATCCATGCGCGCGCCTTGAGCGGGACGATATATTCCGGCGCGAGCACCGACAATCCGTCGACTACCCGGGTCCCGTCTTGGACGAACTCGTAGTACTCGTCGTCGAGAAGAATCGCCGAAAGACTGGAGACCTCCTCGGCGATGGGCAGTGGCGTCAGATGGCAGTCTGCCGGCGGCTCGATCAGGTCTGGCTTGCGCGAGAACAGTTCAAGCATGTAGGGGAAGCTCTGTTCTTCCGGCTTGCTGAATCGGTAGAGCTTCGGCTTGCCCGCGCTCTTCTCCTTGAACTCGTAACCGCCATCGGTGATGAACGTCCAGAACGCAGTTGCGAACTCGGCGTCGAGCGACTCGACATGCAGGACGATGTCGAGATCCCTGGTCACACGGAATGCGAGTGCGGCCGCGTCCATCGCGATCTCCACGGCTGTCCCGCCGATCAAGACGTACCTGCCCTCGAACCCTGCGAAGCGCTCACGGAAGACGTTCAATCCCCTTACCACGCGACACCTCGCATCATCTCGTCAAGTGCCGAGTGGACCCGCTCATCGGCGTCCTCCCGAAGGCAGAGGTAGAGCGAGAGTCGGTCGACCGCCGATCCGTCCGAGAGCAGCGCCGGATCGTAGGACCATACCTCTACTTCGAGCTCAGCCTCATCTGCTGTGGGTAGCTGCTGGACGCCGCGAGCGGCGAGCAGGCCCGTGGCGTTCGATCTGTCGAACGCAACCACGGGAACACTTGGTTCAGCCAGGGCGGAGTAGGTGGCGAGTGCGCTGAGGCCACCCGCTATCCCCTCGTGAGCCGATGCCGGCGCGCCGATGAGGTAGCGCCTGCGACTGATGGGGTTTGCGAGCAGCGGCTGGGCCTGTAGCCAGAGATCAGCTGGCTCACCTGCCAGCTCGAACCGGCGCTCACGACCCTCCTTGTGCACTGTCACGAGCTTCGCATCCTCGAGCTGGTTGAGGGCCTGCCCCATCGCCATGGCCGTATACCCCAACTGACGTGCCATACCACTCGGAGTGCTCAAAGAGGAGGGGCCGTTCGCGAGTGCGTGCAGGAGCAGCACCTGGGCCGAGGGCCTCAGCCGGTCCACGGTCTGCTTTCGGGCTTGGTACCTCTCCCGGAGGTTCACGCCGAGAGCCGGGAGGTATACCTGATTGCCGGGAACCACGAACGCCAAGCCTTCGCTGACCATGCGCTGTCGAGTGCGCGGCGCAATGCGCTCGAAAGTGAATGCAATGGGACCAGTCCAGTGCGGCCGGAGAGCGCGCTCGTGCTTCTTGGCGTTGCTGGGCACGGGCTCTTCGGCGCTTTGCAGGAATAGAACATGGACGTTGCCGACCGTGCCGTCGAAGAACTCATACTGCCCTGTCAGATACGCGGGCAGTGTGGTTGCCCCGCGCCAGCGCTCCAATCGGACGGGCGTATGCAGCGTCTCGCGAAGGTACTCCTCGAGGCTCTTTACGCTTTGGCGCACGGCGGATTCCCCCTTCGATACTAAAGCAATATGTTCATACTAAACTTCTCGACTTTAGTATGCAAACACGGCTTTAGTATCGTTCGAATCCAGCCTAGCCGGACGACTCGCTCAGGTCGGCAATCAGTTGCCGGACCTCCCACTCATCTCCTCTGCTGCAGCGCGCTACTCTCTCTTCAACTGCATCAAACTCGCCGATGAAGACGAATCGTCGCCTGACCTGTTCGATCCAATGCGGAACGTCGACTGGTGTAGTCAGATAGCCGATCGCTTCTGGCTGGAACTCGGAGTCAGCGCGCGACCTTAGGATTTCGTTGGGATCGAAGGGGGATGTGCCGAGACCGTCCTCAATCACGTCGCACCAGATCTTGAGCACTAGAAGTCGACGCACCATGTTCTCATCGAAGGGGCGCTGTGCTATCCATGCGAGGTCGTACAGGTCTCGAGCGAGACTCGCTCTCCGGTACCGAGCGAGCTTCTCGGC
>JAHIQC010000105.1 GCA_018902765.1 Actinomycetota bacterium
CCGCCGACAGTCTCTTTCAGTTCCGGAGTGGGGCGATAGCGGATCAGACCGCCAGCGCACTGAAGGATCCGGCCGTCGCACAGCGCATCGATCTCAGGCTCGAGTTCCTCGATACGCCGACCAAGACGTGAGGCTAGTCCGGCGGGGTCGAGCACGGCATCCGGGTTCCGATGAAAGAACACAAGGATGTCCCACGTCAGAAGAGATCTGACGTGGCGCTCGACGAACTGCATGATCGAGGGTCCGAGGACCCCCTCAAGGTCATACACTCCAGCCATCCCATGTCGAAAGCAACAGTGGCTGCTTGCGGGAAGACCCTATCCCTTGAGCAGCGGACATACCCAGCCTATACCGTATTGTCGGCACGAATCGCGCTTCGAGTTTAGTGCATCACCACGGACGTGTGAGTCCGCGTGCTCGAACGGACGTAATCGTTAAACGAGTGGTACTGGGGTCGGACGAACGGTAGGATGAGCGGGCTGTTCAGTGGCCTATCGAGCGCACGGATGCGGGAACCGCGTTCATCGTGTAGGGTTGATTCGATTCCGAAACGCTGTCACACAAGGAGGCTGGGCACATGCCCCTATATGAAGGAACGACCGTACGCGTGCACTACAGGGGCACGCTGAACGACGGAGCCGAATTCGATTCCAGCGAGGGCCGCGATCCCCTCGAGTTCACCCTTGGAGCAAGCCAAGTGATCCCCGGATTCGAAAGCGCTGTGGTAGATCTCACCCCGGGAGACCAGGTCACCGTAACCATCGAAGCTGAGAACGCCTACGGGCCTCGGCTGGACGATGCGATGCAGAACGTACCTGTGAGCGCCTTTTGGGAGACCCCCGAGCCTGGCATGGTCGTGCAGCTCGTTGCACCTGATGGTTCCCAGCTCGCGGCGACCGTGGTCGAGGTCGGCGAGGAAGAGGCCCTTCTGGACTTCAACCACCCGCTTGCGGGGCAGGCACTCACCTTCGATATCACACTTGTCGAGGTCATCGGCGCCAACTAGAGGCTTGTCGCAGGAGCGCCGGACACCCGGCGCTCTTGCGAGCCGCACCTTAGGCGTGCACATCCTCAAGCGTACAGATGTTCTGCATCCGCGCTGCGAGCAAGAACAAGACACCAGCGAGGAGCATCGGTCCGACAAGGACTACGGCGTTCATCATCCACACGCCGCCTTCCCAGCCAGCCACCACACCCCACACGATCGCCCCGGCCGCCCCGGCGAACAGCAACGCCGCGGCGAGGTTCTCGAAGTACATTCCGAGAAGAAACACGCCGACAGTCAGTCCCAGAACCAAGAAGGCCGATACCGGAGTGTACCTATCGAGGTTCTCAAGTATTCCTGTGGTATGGGTTCCGGAAAACGCAGCAAAGACCCAGAACAGACCTCCGGCCACAACGAACAAGCGAGCAGCGATGCGCTCTATGTTCATACGCTCCGTGTTGCATGTCCGTGCTAGTAGTTCCATGACAACCCCTTCTCTATCGCATTAGGCGTCTGCCTTCTGCGCCCGGCCTCCACATCTGACGTACCCTCTAGCGCTTCACGCCAAAACGTTCGATCATGCGTTCCTCGGCGGGTATTCCCAGTTCGTCGAGTACGCTCTCCATCGCCTCGACCATCACCGGGGGCCCGGAGACCATCCACAGAGCCGCACTGTCGAGCCCGACGGTTGCGCGCACGAGCTGTGGGGTTATGAAGCCGACCTCGCCGGTCCAACCCTCGTCCGGGCGCTCCAGGACAAGAACGAGGCGCACGTCCGCAGCGGCCATGGCCGTCAGTTCAGTGAGGTATGGGACGCACTCGGGGCCGCGGTTGCCGTAAAAGACAGTCGCGTCCAGGCTCGCGTTCCCCTGCAACGCGTCTCGCAGGATGCTGCGGGCGGGGGTGATGCCCACTCCCCCCACAAGGAACACCACGCGGTGCGCATCGGCCGGCAGAACGAATCGACCCGCTGCCACCGAGATCTCGATCGGGTCGCCCGGGACGAGCGCGGCCAAGGTCCTCTTGAATGCCGAGGAGCTGATCCTCGTGGTGAACTCGAGCACAGGATCTCCAGGCGCGGAGGCGATGGTGAAGGGCTTGGTGACAAGGCCTTCGTCCGTGTGAAGGCTCAACAGCGCGTACTGCCCGGCGACGAAGCTGTAGCCGTCGGGTCGCTCAAAGCGAAAGGCAGCGGCATCCTCGGCCCAGTCAAACCGATCAATCAGCGTGGTCTTGAAACTGCGCATGGGGCCTCCTCGGTGTTGAGGGGAACATACCCATGCGAAGCCTCGAACACGAAAGGGCGGTCCGAGTGATGGCATCCATGCATGAGCAACGACGATTCGAAACGCCTGGCGTACGTGCTGCTCAGACCCGCCTGCGCAAGTGCTTCGCGCTGGGTGGGCTCGCGATGGCTCTGATGATCGCGGCGGCGCTCGGAGGGTGCACGTCAGCGACGGACAACGGTGGCGGGCCACGAGGAACGGGCGCACA
>JAHIQC010000106.1 GCA_018902765.1 Actinomycetota bacterium
CTGGTGCGAGAGTTCCGCGCTCAGGTGGTCGCTCTCGTCGTTCAGGCCGCACCGACTCGCCTGCTGGAGGTCGGCTGTGGACAGGGATGGCTGCTGCGCGATATAGCTGCCGCACTACCTGATATACGACTCACGGGAATCGACATCCGTCCCGAAGCCATCGAATTCGCTCGGTCTCTCGTCCCTGACGCAGACCTCCGGGTCGTTGATGCCGGATCGCTCCCCTTTTCAGACCACGAGTTCGATCTGGTCGTATGCTCAGAGGTCCTTGAGCATGTCGACGACCCAAAGGCTGTGTTGCGTGAGATCGATCGCGTCAGCCGCGGTCGATCTGTCGTGTCGGTACCCGACGAACCGCTCTTCTGGACTGCCAATCTGCTGAGAGGCAAGTACCTGAGCACCTGGGGCAACTGCCCCGGGCACATCCACCACTGGTCGCGCCGCGGACTTGAGCGACTGCTTCGTTCAGGTGGCGGCGCGGTGAACGTGAGCCGCTCTGTTCCCTGGCTCATCGCCAAGGTCAACCGGGACGCGCGAAACTAGATCACGTCCCAGAGCGTTCCTGCGCCCCCGCTGCCCGGGTTCCCATGCCAAGAAAGATCAAGCCCACGACTCCCGGCAAGAGAACAAGCAGGATGAGCTGCATGATCGCAGCTTGCGCGGCGATCGTCTCCGGCACCCCGGCACGCACGAGGAGCGCTGTCATGGTGACCTCGCCGAGCCCAAGGCCGCCAGCCGAGATGGGAATGAGGCGCGAGATCGTCACCAGTGGGGCAATCCCCATGACGGTGGCAAGACTGACTGGAGCATCCACTGCCATCACGCATGCGTACACCACCGCATAGGTGACGAACCAGGCGATCGTGGACACCCCCGTGAGCTTCGCGACCAGAATCACGGGCGGTCGCGCGTGATGTGCGACCCTATCGACGTCGATCTCGCGTTTGCCCGCCAAGAGCTTCACGAGCACTCGCCATGCGGCATCCCAGCGCACAAAGAGCGGAATCAAAGAGGCGAGGGAAACCACGCCGGCGACTCCTGCCAGTACCGCGTCCCCAGCGATGAGCGCCGCGATAAGCCCAAGCAGGCCAACCGCGAGCAGAGCGGTCAGCTTGTCGACGATCGCTGAGACGACCATCTCCTCGGAAGAACCATGCGCAACAAGGCCCCAACGCGCTTTGGCAAGATCCGCAGCGCCGGCAGGGAGAAAGAGGGCGAGGCCGGCGCCGACCAGAGTGAGTCGATAGAGGCCCCACGCGCTTAGGACTCTTCGCTCGCGATTGAGCACGAGTCCCAGATTCCACGCACGCACCGCAATCGACAGAGGCACGAGACAGAGAGCCAGCGCCAGCCAACCCAGACCAAGGTCGGCCGTGGCGAGCCCGGACACATCCGCCCACGACACAAGCCAGGCGAGCAACACTCCCGCGACGAGGAACCGAACCAGACGCCACGCGAGAGTGGTTCCTCGGCTACGCATCGTTGTTGTCGTTCGATGAACGTCCGAACCTCATGACCTCCGCCTGGAGCCGCACCACGCTGCGCTTGAGCTCAATCAGCTGCGAGGCGAGCACTGCGAACGCGAGGGCTCCTGTACCGCCAAGCAGCAGGAGCACCATGAGAGTCATCAGCGGCCGCTCAGGGTTGAGTTCCCCGCCGAGGAACACCGCAAGTAGGTATACACCCACGACGAATCCCGCGAGCAGCAGCAGCAACCCGAACGCGCCGAACAGCACTGCGGGCCGGGCCAGCACGCTGAAGAGGAGGTGACTCGTGACGGTGGCACGCGGGCGGAACTTGGAACGACCCTTCTTGCGTGCGCGCAGCGTGGCGGGCATCTCGACGACCCGGTAGCCGAGCGCAAGCGCGTCGGAGAGTATCTCAAGATGAATCTCTTTGCCGTCGGACTCGAGATCGAGAGAGCGAAGCGCCTCACCGCGATACGCACGAACGACACCCGTGCTCGTATAGATCTTCTTGGGCAACGCCGCGCGCAACACCACGTTGCCGACCCGCGAGAATGCGAGCCGAACGAACGGCACACCCTCGACGCTGCCTCCCGGCATATAGGGCGAGGCGATCACGATGTCAGCCTCAGGGTCCTCGTGCAGGAAATCGACCATGCGCGTGAGGTGGTCGACGGTGTAGCTCAGATCGGCGTCGAGGGCCGCGACGATCTCGCCGCGTGAAGCGGCGAAACCCAACCTGAGCGCGTAGCCCCGGCCGCGGTTGACGCGGTAGATGACCGGGCGGATACGAGGGTCTGCAGCAGCGAGCCGTTCGAGCTCCTCGGCGGTCGAATCGGTGCTGCCGTCGTTGACCGGCACGATCTCGAAGCTCCACCCGCGAGAGGTGAGTGCGTCGCGTACGGCCGCGAGCGTGTCAGCAGCGTTCTCCGCCTCGTTGAACATCGGGATGACCACTGAAACCTGCGGTGCCACCGGGTCTCCTTAAACGCACCGATATGCCTTCCCGAGTATAGCTGAGGGCCACAGGGCGATAGTTGGCTCAAGTCATCCGTTCAACCGACGATATGTGCCGTATATCGCCATATAGAGTACGTTCATCACCTACCGCTCGTCGCTCAACGGTAAACTGCGACGACTAACGGCTCGATATCAGGATTGAAAGGCAATTCTGAGGAATCGGGGCAGGAAGATGTCGACCCTAGCGATCATCATCTACGTGGCATTCGGAGCAGGCTATCTCGCGATGATCCTGCAGACCGAGCGCAGCGCCGATCGCTACGTGCGTGGTCAGGTCAGCACACGTCCGCGCACGAGCATCGTCGTCATTCCGGCGCCGATTCCCAAGCCCGAGCGCCAGCGCGTCTCCGCCCCACAGGCCGTTCGAACGAGTTCGTGAGGATTCCGGGACCTATCCCTGCGCTTTCAGCCACCCGTCCATCGCCCTTGCCGCACGCTTTCCCGCCCCCATCGCGAGGATCACCGTCGCGGCACCGGTGACGATGTCGCCCCCTGCGAACACGCCCGGCATGCTCGTGGCCCCTTCATCGTCGGTGACGATGTAGCCGCGACTCGTGAGTTCCAGATCAGGCGCGGCTTGTGACAGCAGCGGGTTGGCGCGCGTGCCGACAGCCATGATCACGGTGTCGCACTCGATAACGAAATCGCTGTCCAGCACGCAAACAGGAGCGCGCCTGCCGCTCGCGTCGGGTTCACCGAGCTCCATGCGCGTCGCAACGATCCCGGTCACGAATCCATCGTGCCCGCGAATCTCCAAAGGCGAGCAGAGCATCTTGAACTCGACGCCCTCCTCTTGGGCATGGTGCGCCTCTTCGCGACGAGCCGGCATCTCATCTGCGGTGCGGCGATACACAAGGAAGACCTCCTCGGCACCGAGACGCAAAGCGGTTCGAGCCGCATCCATCGCGACGTTGCCTCCGCCCACGACCGCGACCTTGCGACCGCGCCACACGGGAGTGTCGGCC
>JAHIQC010000107.1 GCA_018902765.1 Actinomycetota bacterium
CCGCAAGAAGCGTCTTGATGCTCGAGTCTGCGATGGACTCAGCGGTCCGCTCGGCGGCGCTCTCGACTTCCTTCAAACGCTTGACGAGTGCTCCGGCACGCTCGGAGATGTCGAACTTCTGCACCTTGAGCACCGCGGCCGCATCGAGAATCTCTGACTCCAGTCGATCCACATACTCAAGAGCGTCAAACGAGGTCACGGCCTCAATACGCCGAAGATTCGCGCCGACGCTACCTTCGGACTGGATCTTGAGCAAGCCGATCTCACTCGTACGGCCGACGTGGGTTCCTCCACACAGTTCCTTGGAGAAGTTCCCCACCTCAAGCACTCTCACGAACTCGCCGTACTTCTCGCCGAAAAGCGCAGTGACTCCCGACTCCCTAGCTGTCGACAAAGATGTCTCATACGCGCGCACGGCGTGGTTCTCCATTATCTTGTGATTCGCCATTCGCTCGACCTTCATGAGCTGCTCGCTCGTGGGCGCCTCAAAGTGGGTGAAGTCGAAGCGCAGGCGCTCGGGCGCCACGTAAGAGCCGCTCTGCCTGACGTGCTCGCCCAAGACCATACGTAGCGCCCAGTGGAGCAGGTGAGTGGCGGTGTGGTTCCGGCGTATCCGCTCGCGGCGCATCACATCGATAGTGGCTTCGACCGTCTCGCCCGCAGACAGGCTGCCGGCATCGACGCGACCGACGTGAACGACGAGCCCCGAGACGGGGATCTTCGTGTCTTGAACCGAGAACACCGCACCTGCCGACGACGCGATGGTTCCCCTGTCCCCGACCTGACCGCCCTGCTCGCCGTAGAACGGCGTCACATCAAGAATGATCTCGGCCTCGATGCCCGTTTCGACCTTCTTGACGGGCACGCCGTCTACGAGCACGGCGACGATGGTGGCTTGTGCGGAATCGCGTTCGTAACCAACGAACTCGGTGGCCCCGGATGTCGATCGAATCTCATTGAACGCGCCACCGGCGACGTTCCACGACTCATCTTTGACCGCCGCACGCGCACGATCGCGCTGCGCGTCCATCTCGACCGCGAACGCCGCTTCGTCATAGGTCATGCCTTGCTCGGCCAAAATCTCGCCAGTGAGTTCGGCCGGGAAACCGTAGGTGTCATGAAGTGCGAAGGCCTTCTTGCCATCCAGCGTGATCGAGCCCGACTCTCGCATCGCTGCGATCTCCTCATCAAGGAACACAAGTCCCTGGCGCAAGGTTGTCGCGAAGCGCATCTCCTCGGCATCGGTGATTCGCAAGATCAGATCCTGATGCTCGACGATCTCCGGATACGTGGAGCCGAATCTTCCCACCACCGCTTCCACGAGCGTGGTCAGCACAGGGTCGGTCCTGCCCAGGAGGCGCGCGTGTCGCACAGCACGGCGCAGCAGACGCCTGAGCACGTAGCCCCGACCCTCGTTCGAGGGCAGCACCCCGTCGGCGATCATGAATGTCACAGCACGCGCGTGGTCGGCCAAGATCCGCAGTGAGGTGTCCTGCTTCTCCGCTTCGCCATACGTGGCGTCCGTGAGTCCCTCAGCGACGCTCATGATGGCACGCAGGTCGTCTGTCTCGTAGTTCGAGTGCACGCCTTGCATGATGGCGGCGACTCGCTCCAACCCCATACCCGTGTCGATGTTCTGCTTGGGCAGCGGGATCAAAGAACCGTCTTCTTGCCGATCGAACTGCATGAACACGAGGTTCCAGTACTCGAGATACCTGTCGCAGTCGCACCCGGGCTTGCACTCCGCGCTGCCGCAGCCGACTTCCGGCCCTTGGTCGTAGTAGAGCTCCGAGCAAGGTCCGCAAGGCCCGGTGGGGCCGGCCGACCAGAAGTTGTCCTTCGCGCCCATGCGCACGATCCGCAACTGAGGTATACCGACCTCGTCGCGCCAGATCGCCTCAGCCTCGTCATCGTCCTCGTAGATCGAGATCCAAATCCGGTCGATGTCCAGCTTGAGAACTTCGGTGGAATACTCCCAGGCCCACGCGCAGGCCTCGCTCTTGAAGTAGTCCCCGAAGCTGAA
>JAHIQC010000108.1 GCA_018902765.1 Actinomycetota bacterium
GTATACCTCATCTCCACGGCGAAAGACTCGATCACCATAGGCAAGCGTGGCAATGTAACGCTCGCCAAGGCGGTCATGGACGTCGAGTTGGGCGCGACGCTGAATCGCACGCCGCCCGGCGCCAGTCCTTCAGACTCCGTATGGGTGCTTACTGCCGAGGAGACAAGTCCCACTCCCGTTCTGGTGAACGGCAAGAAGGTCAAAGAGGCGTCGCTGGTTCGTGGCGATGTCATCGAAGTCGGCGGTGTTGAGATCACGTTTGACGGTAGCCGCGAGGGCTTCGCCGGGGCCATCGACTGGTGGGAGTCCGGCAAGATCACGCACCTGTTCGCCTCGCCGGAGGTCATTACAAGAGCGTTCCCGATCCTTCTGGCGGCATTCCCTGTTTCGCTGTTCGCGGTCTTGGTTTCGTTCGCGCTAGCAATCCCTGGCGGCCTTGCTCTCGCGTTCATGAAGATGGCAAAGACCCCGTGGTTCCGCTGGCCGGCAACGATCTACGTTGACGTCGTCCGAGGCACCCCGATCTTCCTGCAGATCTTGCTCGTGTTCTTCGGGTTGCCTTTGCTGCCGCCGTGGCAAGCACTGGTGCAAGCGGTGCCACAACTCAATGACACGGGGCTGTTCGGCGTAGCGAACACCATGTACCTCAGGGCGTTCGTTGTGTTGAGCTTCAACTCCGCCGCGTATATGGCCGAAATCTTTCGCGCAGGCATCCAGTCGATCAGCAAGGGACAGATGGAAGCAGCGCGTTCGCTGGGTATGACCATTCCTAAGGCTATGACCTATGTGATCATTCCTCAGACGGTTCGTCGCATTCTGCCGACGATGATGTCCGAGTTCATTTTGCTGTTCAAAGACACTTCGCTCTTTGCCGCGGTAGGCATGGGCGAGATCATCATGCGGTCTCGAGAAGTCGCATCAACAACGCTGAACGTTTCGCCTTATGTCTTGGCCGCTACGTTCTATCTGGTGATCACGATCCCACTCGGCCGTTTTGTGGCGGGCCTTGAGGCCAGACTGGCCAAGTCCGAAGGCGGTGGCATGGCGACGTTCGACAAGAGCACCGAAGAAAACATTGCGACCGTTGCGCAGATCAAGAACGGCGCGGGCACACGGAATGCGGAGGGGGCGTGATGACGATGACTGCAGACAGCCACAGCAGCGAGCCCATCATCCGCATCAAGAACCTACAGAAGGCGTTTGGCGACAACCAGGTCCTCAAGGGTGTCGACATGGACGTGGTCAAGGGTGAGGTCGTTGTTATCCTCGGCCCATCGGGTTCAGGCAAGTCCACGCTCCTGCGTTGCGTGAACCGGCTCGAAGAGCCCACTGGTGGCGAGATCTGGTTCGAGGACGTGCAGGTCAATTCTCCCAAGACCAACATCAATCAGGTGCGCGAGAGAATCGGGATGGTGTTCCAGTCCTTTAACCTGTTCCCGCATCTGACAGCTAAGGGCAACGTTATGCTCGCCCAGCGCAAAGTCATTGGTCGTTCCAAAGAAGAGGCTGACCGTTCCGCCATGGAGCAGTTGGACCTCGTCGGTCTTGCTGACCGGGTGGATTACTATCCCGCGCAACTTTCCGGCGGTCAGCAGCAGCGCGTGGCAATCGCCCGCGCACTGTCCATGGATCCTCACGTCATGCTTTTCGATGAAGTGACAAGCGCGCTCGATCCCGAACTCGTGCGCGGCGTGCTCGATGTAATGAAGAAGCTGGCCCTGGCCGGCATGACCATGCTCGTGGTCACCCACGAGATGGGCTTTGCTCGCGACGTTGGTTCGCGAGTGGTCTTTATGGACGACGGCGTCATCGTCGAAGAGGGCACGCCCTCGGAGGTATTCGACAACCCGCAGAACGAACGGACCAAGGACTTCTTGGGCCATATCAGCTAGCATCCACCAGATACCCATGCATAGCGGCATCCAACGTGCCCCCGCATGGGTATCTTGTATGTAGACCGGACCTCACAAGGAGGACGACATGAACATCATCGTCAAGGGCCGTCACATGGCCGTCACCGATCCCATCCGCCGTTACGCCGAGGAAAAGATAGGCAAGGTCTCCAAGATTCTCGACGGCGATCACATCAGCGCCGAGATCGAGGTCTACGTGGAGAAGAACCCCAGCATCGAGAAGAACCAGGTCGCCGAGGTCACCGTGTACACCAAAGGTCCGGTCATCCGCGCCAAGGAGACCGACACTGACATGTACGCCGCGATCGATCTGGTCTCCGAGAAGCTGGAGCGCCAGTTCCGCAAGTATCACGGCAAGATGATCGACCGCCACTCGGGCAAGCGGACGCACGTATCCAAGCCCGTTCCGCTCGAGGAGATCCTCGTGCCGGCTCATGAGCAGGTCATCGTCAAGACCAAGGCCGTCGACGCCAAGCCCATGTCTGCCGAGGAAGCGATCCTGCA
>JAHIQC010000109.1 GCA_018902765.1 Actinomycetota bacterium
ATCGCCCCAAAGCCAGTGAGAATCAGCAGCATGGTAAATGCGCGACCACCCTGGGACAACGCTACAGTTTCAGAGAAGCCCACGGTCCCAACGGTGATCACAGTCATGTACAGCGCATCGAAGGCGCTCGCTCCTTCGATCACGACGTGTCCCACGGTGCCGATGACCAAGACAGACACCAGTGCTCCGCCAGCGCTCGCAAGACGCTTGATCATCAAAGGAGGGCCACCTCGTGCAGTTCCGCCAGAAAGGGCAGATTCCGATAGCGACCTCTAAGATCAAGACCATATCCAATGAGGAAACGGTCCGCTACCGTGAACCCGCGGTAGGCAATTGGCAGCTCGACGATCCGACGAACATCCTTGTCTAGGAGCGTGCATATCTCAAGTGACGCCGGGCCGCGGGAACGTAGGTTCTTGATGACGTAGTTGAGCGTGAGCCCAGTGTCGATGATGTCTTCGACTATGAGCACGTCCCTGCCCTGAATCGAGTCGTCAAGATCTTTGGTGATTCTCACGTTGCCTGGAGAACCGCCAAAATACGAGGAGACAGCCATGAAGTCGGTGGTCAGTGGTAAATCGATGCGCCGGCTCAAGTCCGCAAGGAAGAAGATGCCACCTTTGAGAATCGTTACCAACACCAGATCTCGGCCCGAGTAGTCGGCTGTGATAGCAGCACCGAGTTCGTCCACGCGAAGAGCGATCTCAGAATCAGAGAAGATGATTTTTCCTGCGACTTCGGAAGGAGCGCCAGGAGTAGCCATCAGGCCCCATCCTCGGGCGAACCGGCGATCAATCCCCCACCATCGGAATGCTCCTGGGACTGGACCCCCAGCCCGAACTTGAGCAGCAGATTGCGAAAGTCCCTTTGGTAGAAGATCTTGATCTTGATGTCCGGGTACAGTTCCTTCAAGCGCCTAACCTTACGGTTCTTCTTCGTCACGAGTTTCTGGCTCATTGTCGTGAGCTCAATGTACAGATCCATATCCGGAAGATAGAAGTCAGGCGAGAACGAGGCGATCACGTTGCCAGCGGAGTCCCATTCGATGGGGAACGTGTCTGGCTCATAGCTCCATGCGAGGCCGTAGAACTCGAGAATCTCAGCGGCTATGCGCTCGCTGGGGTGCGCGAACTCTATCTGGTCTAGTCTCGACTGCTGCGCTGCCGGATCTGTATCGGACGACTCAGTCATTGTCTCTACGTGACATCCTCAAACACTCGACCAAGGGCACGCCGAAGCAGGCTTGAGGTGAGATGCTCGGTGAGGCCCGTCAGTTCCCCGAGTGTCTCACTGAGCTTCTGCTTCGATTCAGGGGTACGGTGGCGAAAAGCCGGCATCAGAATCTGCGAGAAGAAGGCCGCCTCGCGCTCAGCGAATGTCTCGTACATCCGTAGGTGACGAGGTTCGACTCCGAAGCGCCGCATATCCCAACACGTGTGAGCGATCTGGACGTCGGAACGAGTGAGTTCTTTTCCGCGCGCCCCTTCGATCAAAGAGACCAACCCGAACTCCTCAAGTTCCTTGATGAAAGATGTGGGGAGACCCAGGGCTGTTGGAACATCCTCGAGCGGCACCGTCTCAGCGTCGTCGAGGGTGATCTGCGCCGGTTCGTTGGCCGCACCGCTCAAACGCAACTCAGGCGGAAGCTTCCCTTTGTCGTAATCCACAAGCTTCTCGCGGATAACAGCAAGTGGCAGGAAGTTCTCCTTCTGAAGTCTCAAGATGAGCTCAACGCGAGCGATATCAGTGGATGTGAACTTGCGATACCCTCCCGCTGTTCGCTCGGGCGATATCAGATCCTCTTCCTCTAGAAAGCGGATCTTGGAAATCGAAAGGTCCGGATACGTGTTCGAGAGCCGTTCCACGACCTCCCCTATGGTGACGTAGTCTCGTCCCGTCACGACCCGATCACTTGCCCTTTCCGGCTAGGAACATCATCTGAAACGTGCCCACCTGAACGACGTCGCCGTCGCGCAGGATCGCCTTGTCTACGCACACACCGTTGACGTAGGTGCCGTTGAGCGACCCCGCATCGGTGACACTCACTTCATCCCCTGCCAACAACAGCAAAGCGTGAGCGCGAGAGACCGTTACATCGTTGAGAAAGATGTCAGCTCGGGGATCACGGCCGACCGACAGTGAATGCCGATCTATGTAGAAGCGCTCACCGACATCCGGGCCCTTGCGAACTACGAGCAAAGGACCCTCGGCGTCAGCGCCGCGCAATCCGTACTCGGATTCCTCGGCAACAACGGGAGCGAAAGACTGGGTAGTCTCGGAAAGCGAAGCGCCACATGCATGGCAGGTCGCTGTCGTTCCATCGCTGTCCGCACCGCAGGTTGGGCATTTTGTCATCGCTAGCTCCTTACCTGGCAGCACGGCATAAGCTACTCCTTGAAACCGAACTCATGCTTCTGGAACGAGGCTGCGATCTGCTCTTCCAGAGCGCCGACCACCTCTGGATTGGCCAAGACCCGCTCCAGGCGTTCATCACTCAGCCGGTTCTTGACGTATGGATCCATGAGCGTCTCGGTAAGCTTGCGACCGTTATGGACCTCACGTATCACGTATTCGACGACGCGCTCTTCGACGGCGTCAGCGGCCAGATCGTCCAAAAACTCCCTGAGGTTGTCGCTGATCGACACGGGTGTTCCTCCTTGTTCGGTTCGCCGTCGCACGGCGTTTCAGTCTTCGTCTGTGTCGTCACTCGCGGTGACGTCATACCTTGAGCCGCCTCGAAGGTCGCTCGCGAGAATCTCGATCAGGCGATTCACATCGTTGCCCGAAATAACATCCTCACCAGCCTCGCGCTCGTCCTTCAGGCGACGAACCAGCTCCGCGCGCAGGATGTCGATCTTGCCATGGAGCACTCTCCGCTGATATGAGATGCGCTGCTCCTCTTCGTGAAGCTCATTGAGCAAAGCGCGCAAGTCCTCATTGGTCTTCCCGCCGAGATTCAGCAAGGCATCGTCGAACCGTTCCTTCTCCTGGCTCATTAACCCTCCGATCATGAGTCGCGCACCGGGCGCGACGCTTCGGATTGTATCAGACGCAACCCATTTGCAGGGGTCGACCTTGACTATACCTATACCCACTGACACCTACCTGTGGACTTCAAGAAGTACCTGCTCAAACAGCTCGTCTGCGAGCAGGATCTCCTCGGCGGTCAAAGGTCCTGCTATGAACTCCACCCCGAGGGCCTCGGCGAACCCTTGAGCCGCTGCGCGAGTGATGGCGATGAGTGACGGTGGTTCGGGCAGATACTCAGACAATGTTGCGGTGCTCGCCGCCAACTTGGCGAGGTCTGACGCATCAAGTGCGAAGACCGCTGTTTCGCGCGCAAGGTCGCGGGTGCGCGTGAAGGAGCCGTGCTGCAAGACGGACTCCCCCGCCCATACCTGGGCGCTCCCGGAAAGCTTCGCGACGCCAACCGATAGGTCCGCATGAGTGGCGTGAAGGTAGCAGGCCGCTGACGACGCGTCGCCCCTGGGACGGGAGGTGAGCTCAGCTGGGACCCCGAGCTGTTTGTAGGCTTGCACCAATCCCGAGCACAAATGGCGATACGAGGTGGCCACACCGCGAGGCACCCCATCTCTCACGCCAGCGACAATCGAGTATGTCAGTTCGTCATCGTGCAATACGCCACGACCTCCGGTGAAGCGACGAACCACATCGACACCGAAGCGATCGCAGGCGTCCATATCGACACTTCCGACGTCCTGAAAGCGTCCAAGTGTCACAGTCGGATTATCCCAAGAATACAGGCGTAATGTCGGCGGTGCGCCTCGTTCGGCATGGGACAACTGAATGGCGCGGTCGAGCGCCATGTTCCATGCGCCGGATGCAGGCGTGTCATCGACGATCAATCGCCACTGAGGCGTCATAGCCGGCCTCAGTCCTTCGCGGGTCGGAACCTCAGAATCGGATCGCGTGCGGCACGAGCCTCGTCGAGCCTACGCACAGGCGTGGTGTACGGCGCACCTTTGACCGTTTCCGGATCAGTTGCGCACTCCAGTGCTATGGCCAGCATTGCTTCAGCGAACTCATCCAGTGACTCGAGCGACTCG
>JAHIQC010000110.1 GCA_018902765.1 Actinomycetota bacterium
CGAGTCGCGTCCATACCGTTCACCTGAATCGTCTCCCCATTCGAAGCAACGATGTAAGGACGCTCCTGATCCAGCGCAAGTGCGATAGGGAGAGACTCGTCTCTCAAGTTCTCAACACGGAATGTGATCCACATCGCCCCCGCTGGCGCGGGCTGCATGTAATCGGTTGGGGTCGTCGAGGAGACTCTCTCTAGCTCAATTGACACATCATCGCGCACGACCAGCTCCCCCACACCGGCTGGGGCGGGCGCACGATCACATCCCGCCGCAAGCAATAGGCAGGCAAGCGCTACGAGACACAGCAGAATCCGACTGCCGCGACGCACGAGCATCATCCTTGCGTCCATCGAACGTGACGTGTTTGCGTTTGAGCAGACGCCCAAACGCTTTCAGGTCATTGTAGCTCCGGCGTTCTGCTCGAAACGCTGGTTAGAACGACGTTGCTATCGTTGCGGGCGTTCATCCCGAAGCAGGGTATCCGTAACCCGCAGTACCGCATCGACAGTGGGTGTCTCGCTGAATCCTGATAGGTATCCCGAGCGGCTTCCCGTTGTATTGCCCTTGTTGAGCATCCAAACACTGAAGCCTGGCTCAAGCTGCTTCTGGTCCCAATCTACCCATGGACCGTGGATACCGACAATCGGGAGTGTCTCTCTAAACGAGTACAGGGCGTCGTTGTAGCCAATGACCGCAACCGGACATCGCTCGCGGTCCGCCCTCTCTCTGAGCCAACTGACGTCTACCGATGAGACGACACCCTTGTCGATCCAGATGGCCACGCGAGTGGTCACGAGTGATTCCAGTGAGGCTTGGTCGCGTGCCACGACTACAGAGGGATGGGAGTCAAGGTCCGCGTCAGTGAGGGATTTGCCGGAGGCAGGCGCGAAGTATACGGCTGACGTGGTTGCGGGCGTCTTCGTGCGTGCCTGCTCGCGTGGCTCCTGCGTGCCACAGCCGAGTAGTGTTGCGAGGACAATCGCTCCGAGCGCAAAGAAGAGAGGTACCTGCGTTCGACGCACTGGATGCACCCCTTCTGAAGTTCGTTCTAACGTGTTGCGTTTGAGCAGACGCGCAAACGCATTCAGGTCATTGTAGCTCGTGGCGTTCTGCTGTTGCTCCTATGTCAACTCTACACCGCAACCCCTACGATACCTCCCGTGAAATCGGCAGTGAGCACAATCGCCATCCGTACTTTCTCGCCCCTGAGCATCGTCTTGTAGAGCGTCCGCGAGATGTAGCGCTTCAGGCATCTGAGCGCTTCGCGCTTGCTCATCCCCTCTCCCCTCTTGCGCTCCATGAACTCGATCGCCGGTGGATGCATGCGGGCCTGCGTGACCGCGATCATATGGATCGTGGAGTTCAGGGAGCGGTTTCCGGTACGGTTCAAGCGGTGTCTGTCCGACTTGCCCGATGAGACGGGAAGCGGGGCGGTGCCGACATGCATGGCGAACGCCGCATCGCTCCTGAAGCGTGATGCGCCCGCTGTCTGGCCAACGAGGTGCGCGGCTGACAGTGCCGAACACCCCGCTATCTCCATGAGCTCGGGTGCCAGGACTCTCATCCGATCGCGTATCTCACGCTCGAGTTCCCGGATGCTGCTCGTAAGATCGCGACAGCGCCCGACCTGTTCGAGTGCGATGCGCCGACGCATGCTCTCGGGCAGTGCGTGGAGTACGGCTTGGAGCTTGTCGAGCCAGATGTAGCGGTCGAGCACGCGTGGGGGCAGCTCGAGTCCGACCTCGAGATCATGGCAGTTCCACCGAAGACGCTTTTGGATGCGCTGGCGCTCTCCGACCAGGTCATCGCGGTGATCGACGAGCAGACGCTCGTCGTGCTCGGGGCCTGTCAGGGTCGCATGTGGCAAGGATGGCTCACGCAACGCGGCACGAGCGACAGACGCCGCATCGATGGGGTCGGACTTGCCGTACGTCCTGGCCGAGGCACGAGCGCCGGCCATCATCTTGGGTGGAACGCGTATCACGGTCTCGCCGCGGGGGAGCAGATGACGCTCGAGCCGACCCGAGACATGGCGGCAGTCCTCGACGGCGAAGTACCGATCCGAGCTCAGTGCCCGGGCCCACGAGAGGAGCCGGTCGTGCCCGGCTTCGTCGGTGGTGACGGTCACCTCTTCAAGGACCACACCCGTCGCCGCTTCGATCGCCACTGCAGTGTGGGTCTTCATATGTGGGTCGATGCCGTTTACGATCATGACTGTCCCCTTCCGCCGGATGCTGACCGATCGCGGGGACCGCCGAAGGACACGCCTTAACTGGGGCCTCTGGCCAGGCTCCTATCAGGTCACGACGGCGACCCCTCGGATCTGGCGGTGGGGGACGTAACAGCAGACGGTCAGCTCACACTCGAGCGACAGAAGCGCGGGTGAGTCACCCCACCACCGGATCCGAGGCTACCTGACTCGCGTCAGATATCCCACGGGGGCAGAGTGACATTAACGAAGCGCTAGTTAGAACCCCACAACACCTACGGACGGTCACCCCAGTATCGGGGTCGTTGCCTGTGATGAGCGATGGCTGAAACATGCACGGTGGCGCCATCGAACCAGTACATGACGGAGTATGGAAATCGAGTGATGACGCGCTTGCGCGTCTCGCCCAGTTCGATCGGAAACGCCGCCGGTGTGTCCGCTACGACAGTCAGTGCCGCTTCGACGGCGTCAAAGAACTCGGTACCCAACCCGGGGCGCTCGAGGTCGTAGAAGTCGGCCGCCTCGTTCAGCTCGAGAAAGGCGGTGGGCTCGAACGCTACCGCGTGGCTCATGCGCGAGCTGCCCGCGCTCTTGCGAAGACTTCATCCATCGGGATCGGAGTCACGTTGCCGGACTGAACCTCGACACGGCGGCGCTCAGCCTCCTCAAACCAGAGGCGCTCGACCTCCGACTCGGATAGGTCATCAAGACTCTCGAGCAGCTCGCGGGCGAGATCAGCACGACCCGATGGGTCGAGTCGCAGCGCCTCGCGCTTCAGTTCTTCAATGGTCACGATGTCTCACCTCACGATGCAACTGTGTCATGCAATCATCATACCGCCGATGGCTGACATTCTGACTGTCGTGGTGGTTCTAACGTGTTTGAGTTGAGCCGCGAGCGAAGCAAGTCGGCTCGAACTCATTGTTGGAAAGCCCCGGCGATCTCAGTCCGACCTCGCTGCAACTGC